>SICY01000009.1 GCA_009697485.1 Nitrosarchaeum sp. | reverse complement strand
CATATGTTCCTTTAACAAACTTTGTAATTTCTTGATGATTAGTGATAGCTTCTTCGTATGAAATCAAATCTACTTTATTTTGTACTATGACAATTTGTTGTATTCCAAGTGTTTGAAGTGCCAAAAGATGTTCTTTAGTTTGTGGTTTAGGCACTTGTTCATTTGAAGCTACTAACAATAATGCTCCATCCATTAATGCAGAACCTGAGAGCATGTTTGCCATTAGACTTTCATGTCCTGGACTATCTACAAAACTAACAACTCTAGACAGTTCACTTTCTTTTCCACAATTATTACATTTTGGAGCTGTTGAATATCCTAGTGGTTCTTCACAACTTTTACATTTGTAAAATGCTGCATCAGAGTAACCAACACGAATTGTAATTCCTCGTTTTAGCTCTTGACTGTAAACACTTGTCCATGAACCTGTTAGTGCTTGAATAAGTGTAGTTTTACCATGATCCACATGACCTGCAGTTCCAATATTTACACATGGTTGATGACCATATTTTTTTATGTACCAATCAGGAAGTGTTTCTCTCCAATGCATCAATCAAAATGTAGAGCTGGTATATGTTAAGTTATTCTTTTTATTTATTTTCTTTAAGATTCTACTGCTACTTCAGCTGGAGCTTCTACTGGTAGCTCTCCATCAAATTTACAATTTATCTGGTATATTTCTTCTGAAACAGCATTTCCGCGCATAAGCTTTCTTACTCTTTGTCCAATTTCTGCTGCTTGTAATCCAACTCCTTTTGAAAGTAAAACATATTTTCTTGCTGAACCATGAATGTCATTTCTCATTGGCACTCCAGATTTATCGCTACCACCAGTGAGTTTTAATTTTCCTTTCAATCCTACAATAGAGGCATCTGTTTCGTTACCTAGTTGTAAACCTAGTAATGTATTTGCGTCACTGTCTTTCAACTCTTTAGTGATAGATTTTCCCTTTACATCTGATACGGTAAGTTTGAAATTTGTCAAGTATTACAAAAAAAAATTGAACGACTAATTAACCTTTGGACATTATTTTTAAATCAAGATTACTTAACATACGTATGACTGATGAAATTAGATGTCCTAGATGCGATAATAAGATGGTAGATATGCAAGCATGCCATATGTTTTGTCCTAAGTGTGGAGCACATTTAGATTGTTCAGATAAAGGAAATTTTTGGTAATCAAATGCCAGGTCTTTTTGGGATATAATCATATGACATGTTAATTGCCTGATCTTTCATAATTTCAAGATAAGTATCATAATCTGCTTCAAAATTACAATGAGGACATTTTACATTAGTGATTTCATCGTTTAAAATTGCTACTTTCTCGCATTTAGGGCAACGTGCATCCATGATATTATTTTTCAATCAAGATATTTAATCATAATTAATGAATTTGAGATAGGCGGTGTTAGTCTAGCTCGGTATGACGTCAGCTTCCCAAGCTGAAGGCCGCGGGTTCAAATCCCGCACTCCGCATATTTTATAATTCTCTGATTGCTTGTTCTATAGTTCGTCTGTCTTTAGCTTTTGGAAAAAGTTTCAAATAACTTTTAAGATCATTTTTTGCTTCAGAGTTCTTTTTTTGTTTCTCTCTGAGATAAGCACGATTTTTGTAAATTTTTGCAGATCTTTTAGGATTGATTTCAATGGCTTTACTATAACATAATTCAGATTTATCAAATTGATTAGATTTTAGATAATAGTTACCCAATCCATTGTATGCAAGATAAAACCTATTGTTAATTTTGATACATTTCTCATAATACTGTACACAATCATTAGAATTTTGCTCATTAAGTAAACTTCCTAACAAATACAATGCAGTTGAATTGGCTTGATCTAATTCAATTGCTTTTTTTAGAGATGTCAAAGATTCGGATGTATTTTTTTGTATGCTTAATCTTTCAGAAATAAAACATAACCTGTTTGATCTTTCACTTGGATCATTTTCTAGATTTATAGAAGACAAGACATTTGATGGAGCTAAAATTATCAACAGTCGTCCATCTTCAGACCATTCTTTATCAAAAATTGCTTGAGGTATTGCTCCTTCTTGCTGCTCGCCTTCTTGAGTTCCTTTCTGAATGTAGTGGAAAATGGTTTTCTCATTATCATCATATCCAGATATTACTGAAGCATGTTGTGTGATTTCAGGAATTCCTGGAAGAATTACTATAGGTGGAATTCCAATGTCTATTATTTTTTTTAATTCAGATAAGGAAGAATGAATAATTTTACATGTCAATCCATGTCTTTCTGCAAATTCAATTCCTTCAATTAAGATACTTCCACTAGAATTGGTATATTGTTTTGCAGTTTCAATAGCCTCAGACATTGGAAGGTCAATATTCCAGTATTTTGAAACTACATTGATTGGCAGAGGCAAGCAAATATTTTCTTCTTCTACTAAAGGAAGTAAAAGTTGATGATCCAAGGAATCCATGAGATTGAATAAAATTTGAGAGTTATTAAAATCAATCAGAGAGAGCAAAACTTTTGAATTAAGTTTTGACCATCATTACTCATTTCAGGATGAAATTGGGTTCCAAAAATTGGTTTTTTATCATATTGAATAATTTCAAATTTACAGTTTTTGGATTCGCCTATTACAAGTAAAATATCTGGTAATTTGGAAATCTCAAACCCGTGGCTCTCAAATACTTGTAAATTATCATTGGAGAGACGATTTTCTCTTTGAATATTGATTTTTTCAGTACCTTTTTGCGGGAATGTAAGTTTTCGAATTGTTCCACCCAGAGTCAGAGCTAATATTTCTGCACCATAACAAATCCCTAATAATTTCTTATCGTATTGAATTGCATGATTAATTATTTTAGAATTAATTTTATTTGTTTTTTTTTCATTTTTTCTTCGCCCAGATAGAATAAATGAATTGTAATTATCTAGTAATTTAAGATCTAATAGTTCTGGTGTTTGTTTTTCAAATGAGATATTTTTGTTATGTAAAAAATCAATTAAGTTTTTTGTATACACAGAACCATTATCAATGACTAGTAGCAATTAATTGCCTACTGTAATTGATACATAGTGCATTTCAGGAATATTATCTTTTACAACTATTGTTCCAATATTGAGATTAGTGTCTTCTTGCCACATGAATACTCTGTCACTTCTTGGTTTTACAAAATTATCTATGAATTTAGATAAGAAATCTTCTGTATCAACACGATCATTTTCAGTAAAGAAAAATATCTCTCCTTCTTTAAATGATAATGGAATTTGTATTGATGTTGGTTCCAAAATTTCTATTCCATTTTCTTTAAATGAAGATTTTATAATATCAATTCTATCTGATCTTCCCAATTCAATATAGTCAACATCAACTGAAGTCGAGGAACCAGCTACACCAGATACCTTTTTCAAGTATGCCTCAAATGCCTCTTCTTGAGTATCTCCCAAACCAACATAATATTCTCCAGTAAATGCTGCACCTACGGCTGCAATAGTACCAAGTTGGGCAACAACTCCTCCAGCTCCTGCAGTATATACTGGAATAAAGTAGACATCATGTTCGCCTACTCTGTATAGAATATTATCTCCAATTCTAGGATTTCTCAAAAGTGTCTTTAATTCAGCAAATTCTGGATCTTTATCTAATGCTTCTCTAACTGCAGTAGGGCCAATCAATTTTGTGGTAGAGTTTAATGGAACTTCATAGAATTGGATATCACCTAGATTTTTAAGATCATTTTCAACTATCATGTATCCTGCAAGATTTCTTCCTTGAGAACCTCGTAGTTCCAAGGAAAGTAAACCTATGAATTCTGTTTGATTAAAACCTGGTGGTTTTGCCTCCACATAATAAGTCTCCAAACCTTGAGGAATCTCATAGAATTCATTTGCCTGAATGAATGTTTCAACATCATTTACATGATAAATATTATACATTTCTGTTTTCCAGTTAAATAATTCAACTGGATATCGTATTTGTTCTTCAAGCCAAGCAGGTATTGGTTTGAACTGATCAGAGTATTGACTAACAAACATTTCAGTAAAGAAATCATCACCTGTTTTCAATAGTTGAATATTACCATCATAACTATCAACTAGAGCAAATCCTACTAATCTAAGATATGGATTTCCAGAAGACCATGGTACATCATGAGTATCAAATCCAATTATCAAAGGAATCAACCAGTAAGAATTTTCTCCATCAGTTACTGGAATAGAATCTAATTCTTTACCAAATACATCGTATAGAAAATAAGGATACAGAGTTTTCATTCTGTCATGAACATCTTTGTATCGCATTACATGAACTGATTCTGCAGGAAATGAAAGTAAAAAGTTTGGCTCAAAAGTCCAGCTAAGAGGTGGAGATACATCTAATCCTCCTTTACCATTATAAGATACTCCTCCAAGTTCTGCACTAGTAGATCCTCTAGAGTTTGGATATGCTGACCAAGTTTGCTCAAAGAGACCTCCTTCACCATAATAGATTTCTCGTTGTTTAAAGAATTCACTGCTATCTACAATTTGACCATCTGTAGCCTCAAGTGTGAGGAATCCATTTGGAACGTGAGTATATACAAGATGTTCGTTATACCATCTATTTTCAAGACTAACTGAAGAAGGTAGTACAGGCTTCATTGATGCAGTCCAGTATAACGTATTGTTAAAACGAAGAATATCATTATCTTCAAAATCTACGTTTGGAATCAATCCAATTTCAGGTTTTAATTTAGCAAATGCTGCCTCCCAATCCCATACTCTAACTACATCAAGTACATCGCTGTTTTTATTTACATAATTTTTTATATTATTTGGGGATACAGATTGCAAATTTACCTCATGAGTATTTTCTTTGATATCATTTAGTTGACCGATGTAACGATTGACACCAATTTGCTGAGCAGTGTAAGGTCCTAGATATTCAATTTTTTTTGCATCTGCAATACTATTATTGACAGTTACCATTCCACCAACAATAACTGCAATTGCAAGAACGGTTAGAATTCTAATGTATACATCTCTCTTAAACATATGAGTAAGGACACGTGCTCTTATTCTGTCTACAATTGAAAAAGCTAAAAGAGCAAATCCAATTACAAGTGTTCCACCGACGATATATCTTGTATTGTAATCAATTTGATCAGTAAAAAATAGATTAAAACCTAGCCAGAGTACACCTACACCAATTATGGTTTCTACAGTTGAAACATAGTTGAGGTATCTTGGTTTTCCACTTTTTGAATCTTGAAGATAAGAAGTAACGACATTAATAATTTTATGAATACCCACATACCAAACTAAACGAAGCCCAATTGCTGCAAGAACTGGAGGTAAAAGAATTACTAGTGCTGGAATCATTGGAACAACTTGTTCAATTGCATAGTTAGGATCAACACTTGGTGTTACAAACGGTAAAGAAAATAAGTTAGATAAATTTTCTAAACCTAGATTATTTCCATCAATAAAAGATACTGCTGCAAATCCAAACATAATATTTACAAAAAATGCCCCAAAGAGCAAAATCTTTGTAATTTGCCAAATGACAAATTGTAATGGGCTAAGCTTGTAATCTTTAAAGCTTGGAATGCTATTTGAGATTGGTTGTTGGGTGCTTTTTCCAATAAACCCAATAGCTGTATGAAGTCCATACCAAAAAAGAGATGATCTTCCAATGATGTTTATTCGTACCAGAGCAATTGCTGAAAGTATGATAGTTGAGACCAGGGAATAATACAGTGGTTTGCTAAATTGCTCTCCAAATTCGGTAAAATTCATCGATAAAATTACAGCCTGATTTCCAGCAACTGCTAATATTGCAACAGCAATTATGGCAACTATGATTAATCTGGCAAATTTTCCTGTATCAGGAGGTGGAGCTTGCTTGTCAGTGGAGGCGCTATACAAAATCAACGTTTCTTATGGCTCGGTAAATTAATGTCTTACCAGCAAAAATTCTGAATTTGGCATTGTTTTTGAAATTATTTTACTCTGACTCAAATTTGTTAGTTAATAGATTTGATTCAAAAGATTAAGAGATTGTAGCCAATTTTTTGCAAATCATGTATACTGCAGCATACGTCGGAATAGACACTTTATCATTAAAGTATGGACCAAATTTTCTGTTTTTTAGCTTAAATTCAATGGGGCAGTTAGCCATTACTTCTACTGAATTTTCATCAAGAAATGAGGCTTCTGTGTATGGATCAAACTTTGGAAGATCATTGCAGAGAATTTTTGTCAGACCACTTTTACTATTTAGTGATCCTGGAAGCCTGAATATCCTATGAATATCCATTGTTACATTAGGATCAATTTTAGCTCCAATCTTATCAGAGATACCTTCTAGAGTTTTTTGAAAAGAAGAATATCCATTAGTGATTAGCTCTGAGATTATTTTTGAGCGTTTTGATTTTGAACCATATACTTCTTGTGAAAATCTTCCTCTCCATCCTTTTTCTTCAAAATCTGGAAATGATGAACGGTTTGGTTTGAATTTTTTCATGCCAAAAGTTTCTGGGATTGCTCCATTAAACATAATGTAATCTGTTAACTCTGATCTTTCCCTTGAACCTAATTGTTGAAATTGTGAATCATACACATACACGTGAAATCCTTCATTGCCAGAAAAATAAACATGAATGTTATTTTGTTGAATATCCAAATCTTCAGTTAGAATTTTTGATAGCTTTGATACTTCATTCTTAGATGCATCAATGCAATTTTTACATGGAAGTGATTTTTTTTCTAATTTTATAGAATTACACTTACTACAGTTATTACTATTAGTAGATATTTCATTACATTCATTACATTTCGAAATCGTATGATTTTTTCTACATTCTAGATTTAGATCTTTGGCATCAATATCAAAAATTAATTCTGCTTCTTTCCAATCTTTCTCATTCATAGGTAAATTTGGAAAAGAATAACATGCATTAGAACAATAAACATCAGATGGAATATTTTGCATTAGTAAAAGATGTAATTCTTTGTCATCTTTAATTGAAATGTGCCTTGTCATACCAGAATTGAATTTTTGGAATCCAAATTCTCGCTCAGAAGTTCTGTTTGGTACACGGATAAGATCAAAATGCTCAAAATAATATTTCTTGAAAGAATCTTCCAGAAATTTTACATCATTTTCTTGCATTAGATTCTCTTTTTTCCAAACTGAATGGGGTTTATGATATTATCACATTCTGGTATTGCAAAACACAAATTTTGTGTCTTGAGTTTTTCACAGGAAGGGCATGAATAATGAGTACCACTTCCTAAAGTTCCTGCCAAGTGATTTAGTTGGTAAAGAGTAACTCGTTCATTGTAATCTGGAGCATTTTTGAATAATGGTGCAATTTCTTCTACTGATTGACCTTTTGATAACAGAAATGTTGCAAGCATAAATCTTCCAGAGTGTGGGAGATTTTCTCCTTTTTCAAGAATTTCAATGGCATGCTTTATGCATGGTGGATATTCTCCAGTAGTTACAGTATAAGTTGTAAACTTTTTAGACATGGAAATTAATTTGTTTACAGATTCTTCAAACCCTGAGATCATTGGTGGTGTTTTTGCATTAATAATCTTAGAGCTGATATAAGTTCCCAATTCTTTTCGAATTAGTCTGACTGTTTCATGTGGAGTAAGAAAGACTAGACCATTTTCTACATGTCTGTTTATTAATTTCCATTCTCTTTCATGAAAATTAATTGAATGCTTGAGATAATCAGATGCAGGTATTACAAAATAATCATCCTGTTTTTTTATCTGAACTGAAAACAAATCATCAATAACTCTAATTGCTAATTGTTTTTTTGATTCATCAGAGATATTTGCCAAGTCTTTTTCTAGGTATTTTTCTGCACGTCTAGCTTCGGCAAGCGCAAATCTTTTGATTAATGTAGTCATGCCACTTAACTTGAGCAATACAATTGCCAAGAGAAAAGAGAAAACCTCTCTTGGAAGTGCAGCTTGATTTGATGCTTGATCTCCTATCAAATCAGAGTGGTAGATTTTCCCATCTGCAGCCACTTCAATTCGATTAAATGCCTTTTCTACTAGTGACTTCAAATCTGGATCAGTTCCAAATTGCTCCAGTGTGAACCCCTTATCTTTTAGATATTGACCCGCATCTGCCAAAAAGGGGTATTTTGCAATTTCATCCTGTCCAAGTGCAAGCATAATAGTAATTAATGACAATTACATAAAAATCTGGTTTTAATTAGTTAGGCAGATGCTGATTTAAATTATGTTTAGGTAAAGTTGTAATATATGCAGATCGGTTGCCATGTTTCGATCTCAGGTTCAATTGATAAAGCAGTAGATAATGCCGTAGAAAGAGAGTGTTCTGCTTTTCAGATATTTACTAGAAATCCAAGAGGATGGCATGCAAAAGATCTTTCAGATAATGATATTACAAATTTCAAAGAGAAATTAAAAACAAGTAAGATAGATAGATTTGCAACATGTGCCCATATGCCATATTTGCCAAATTTATCCACTCCAAAAGAAGATGGATTTGAAAAATCAGTCAATACACTGATTAATGAAGTTGAGAGATGTGGAAAGTTAGGCATTCCATATTTGGTTACACATCTTGGCAGCCATTTAGGTACAGGTGAAGAGGCAGGAATCAAACAACTAGTCAAAGGACTAAACAAAGCAGGACAAACAAAAAATGATGTAATGATTTTACTAGAAAATACTGCTGGGCAAAAAAATTCTGTTGGTGCAAATTTTGAGCAGTTGGCAGAGATTTTTAATCAGTTAAAGTCTGCAAAAAAATTTGGTGTTTGTCTTGATACATGCCATGCATTTGTTTCTGGTTATGATCTAAGAACAGAAAAATCAGTCAAAGACACTTTTGTAAAATTTGATGATGTGATAGGATTTGAGAATTTGAAGATTTTACATCTTAATGATGCCAAGGGAGAGATTGGCTGCAATCTTGATAGACACTACCATATAGGATTGGGAAACATTGGAGAAAAAGGATTATCAGAAGTAATAAAAACTGCAAATAAGAAAAAGATTCCAATAATTTTAGAAACTCCAATTGATGATACTAGAGACGACTTTGAAAACATAAGAAAAGCAAAGGAGTTGGCGTAGGAATTTATTCAGTCATTGGTGAATTAGCATAATGAATTATGAAGACGTAATGAAATTAGCACTTGAGCGTGGATTTTATTTTCCTAGCTGTGAGGTTTATGCAGATGCCCAGGCAGGTTTTTGGGAATATGGGCCTTGTGGTGTAAGTTTGAAAAATAAATTTCTAGAATTATGGCGAAGAGAACTAATCAGAAGAGACGGTATGATGGAAATTGATGGCTCACAGATAATGTCAAAATCGGTATTTGAGGCATCTGGTCACTTGGAAAATTTTGCAGATCCAATAATAAAATGCACAAAATGCAAGTCAACTTTTAGGGCAGACAGAACTATTTCTGAAATCTCAAAAATAGAAATTCCTGAAAGTGCAGATTTGGAGGACTTTGATAAGGCTATTTTGCAAAACAACATTAAATGTCCAAAATGTAAGGGAGATTTTGAAAGCACTAAAAAATTTAACATGATGTTTAAAGTAGGAATTGGTCCAGAGGAGGAAACTGCATATCTTAGACCTGAGACATGTCAGTCTATTTTTGTTGATTTTCCAAGACTGTTTAAGACTATGAGAGGTAAGTTGCCACTTGGAATTGCCCAAGTGGGTAAAAGCTTTAGAAATGAAATATCACCAAGGCAGAGTCTACTTCGTTTAAGAGAATTTTATCAAGCAGAAATTGAAGTATTTTGCAATCCAACAAAATTAGATGAGATCGAAAAGTTTTCTGAAATTGCAGATACAATAATTAGAATTCAAGTTGATTCTAAACTCCAAGTAATGACATGTAAAGAAGCAGTAGAATCAAAAATAATTCCAAACAAGTTTGTGGCATATTATCTAGCAATATTAATTGAATTTTATGAGAAAACAGGAATTGATGTAACAAAAAGTAGATTCAGAAAACTAGGCGATAAGGAAAAAGCATTCTATGCCCAAGTAGCTTTTGATTTTGAAGTTGAAACTACAATAGGTTGGCTTGAATTAGTTGCATGCAATTACAGATCAGACTATGATTTATCTAGTCATGCCAAGAAAAGTAAAGAGAAATTTGAAGTAATGGATAATGAGGAAAAAGTTTTGCCACATGTTTTTGAGATTTCAATGGGAATTGATCGTAGTCTTTACACAATACTTGAGCATTCACTTTATGATGATAAGGAAAATGAAAGAATTGTATTAGCTCTAAAGCCATACTTGGCTCCCATACACATTGGTGTTCTTTCATTGATAAAAAAAGACGGGTTAAAAGAAAAGACAGATGAGATATATCTTCAGATCAAAAGAAAATATGATGTATTTTTGGATCATTCTGGTGCAATAGGAAGAAGATACAGAAGACTAGATGAGATAGGTGCGCCATTTGCCATTACTGTGGATTATCAAACTTTGGAAGACCAAACTGTAACATTGCGTAAAAGAGATTCTATGGAGCAAAACAGAATCAAGATTTCAGAAATTGATTCTGTTCTTTCTGAATTTACTGCATATCCATAGTTTTTTTAAAATTATTAGGACTCAGAAATTTTATGCATGATCACAACGATTTACAAGCTTGTTTTTTATCTTGATAATTAATACTGATGGCGCTACAAAGTACAATCCAACATTAACCATTATTATCATCAATCCATATCCAAACATTTCTTGTTCTGAATCAATATCAACATAATTTAGTATGGATAGAGTAGAAATCATAGGTGTCAAGATGAGTTTAATAGATTCTTTAAAGAGTGAATTCTCGCGCTCCCAATCTGCTATTGTTGGTGAAAATGAATAGTATAATTGGTTAAATCCAGCCATAAATGCAGTTCCTGACTGTGTTGTAAGAATAGTATTGTCTCTTAGCTCTCGTAGTTGTTGTAAATGTATTTGATGCTAGTTCAAATGTTGTATATTCATGGCCAGAAGACATAAAATTAGAAAGTTTTGACATACCAAGTTCTTCATTATGGAGAAGTTTAATTTCGCCTGATAAATCGCTTTTAGAAAATTCTGAGAATGAATCTGGGGATTTTTTTATAATTTTATTTGCAATAATAGTGATATCAGGAATAATTTTCTTTATAATATTTAAGAAAAAAAGACCATTTAAAAGAGTAAAATAAAAAGTGACAGTCGTCTTACCTATCTTCTAATATGTAGAAGTGGAGGATTGGGACGATAGTCCAGTTGGTGTTGGTACAGATGGGAATTTGTCTCCAACCTGTTGCTCTGCTACTGCAGATGCTTCTTGTAAGATTCTTTCGGTTTCCTCACTTGAAGCGCCAGTCTCCATGCTAAATGAGTCTCCTGCTAGGGAGTCCATCATTAGACCATTGAGTGTCTGTGTCATGGAATTCAATTCCGAGTCTGCTTCTGGCATGAATCTTCCTAGTGATGACTTCAATCCCTTCATTGTAGACATCGCTGGGCCGATTGCTACCATAGCATCGCCTAGATCATGAATAGTTGTCAGTCTTAATTGGACTTGTTCCAATGACATTCTTGCATTGCCGAGCATCTTTGTAACCTTACGAATTTCAGCTAATTCGTTTGACAAAACTCTGCTTGTACTTGTATCATGTTGCTGCATTGCAGTCACGACTCTCTGGAAGAGTTGCGCGTCTCTTTCATGCAGTTTTCCAAGCATAGAGTCCATTTTTGATATCTGGACTTGTAGTTTGTTTACTGCAGTTTGGATTCGTGGTTTTAATGCACCTTGAGGTTTTATTGTCTCACGGAGTTTGTCGGTTACACCTGGTGACTCTTGTCGAGCCCAAGTCTTATCGAAGTTTGGCATGTCAGGTGATTTAGAAATTAGCTCTTAATGGACAGAGTAAATTTAGATAAACATTAGAGTGAATTTAGCTAACAAACTAAATTCTAGATACAAATTCAACAAATCATGGTAAGGATAGTAGTTTTTGATTCTGGGTTAGGCTCATTGTCAATAATTAAGGCAATACAAAAGATCTGCAAATCAGAGATTATCTATTTTGCAGACCAGAAAAATTTTCCATATGGAAAAAAATCAAAAAAACAATTAGAGACAGTCATTAGACAAACAATAAAACTAGTAGAAGAAA
Source organism: Nitrosarchaeum sp. (assembly GCA_009697485.1). Taxonomy (GTDB): domain Archaea; phylum Thermoproteota; class Nitrososphaeria; order Nitrososphaerales; family Nitrosopumilaceae; genus Nitrosarchaeum. The sequence goes on along the minus strand of SICY01000009.1, from coordinate 1,505 downwards.
AATTTTCTCCAGATGTTATAGTAATGGCATCAAACACTCCAAGTTTAATGGTAAAAATCACAAACAGAAAAGTAATTGGAGTAAATCCACCAATAAGAGAAGCTATGATAATATCAAAGACAAAAAACATTGCAATATTAGGAACAAGATCTGCAATTAAAAGTAAAAGTTTATCAAGTTATATAAGAAAATTTAATTTTTCAAAAGACAAAAAAATTCATAAAATAAATTCATCTGTATTAGTAGAGCTTGTAGAATCAAATAAATTCATTACAGATAAAGTATACTGTAAAAAAATTCTTAAAAAAACTCTTGGTAATATTTTCAAAAATAATATAGACGTAGCTACTTTATCAAGTACACACTTGTCGTTTTTAAAATCATTATTAAGTACAGAATTTCCACAAGTAAAGTTTATTGATCCTGTAGATATTGTAGCACGTAAAGTTGTTACAGATATTAAAAAAAATAAGTCAAAGAAAAATACAATTAAAATTTTTACGTCTGGAAATGTAAAATTATTTGAAAAAAATCTACGTAAACTTGGGATAAAAAATAAAGTAAGTTTTTTGTCTACTTGACTTTTGCCTTTCTGTATCCATGACTAAATTTCTTATCATATAGTTTTGAATATTCATAAGTTTTTGGATTAATAACATCGCTAATAATTATAATTGCAGTTCGTGTTATTTTTTCATCTCTGACTTTTTTTACAATATCATCTAGTGTACCTTTAATAATTTTTTGATCATCCCAGCTTGCTCTATACACCACAGCAACAGGTGTAGATTTTTTGTATCCACCAGCAACTGCTTCTTTTACAATATTAGAAAGTAAATGAACACTAAGATAGAAAATCAAAGTTGCTTTGTGTTTTGCAAGCTCAGAAATTTTCTCTCTCTTTGGTACTTTGGTTCTAGATTCTGCTCTGGTTACAATAATGGTTTGAGTTACACCAGGAAGTGTAAGTTGAATTCCCAGTGCAGCAGCTGAGGCTAAAAATGCAGTAATACCGGGGACTACTATGGATTCAATTCCCTTTTTTTCAAGATTATCTATTTGCTCTTTGATTGCTCCATAAATTGATGGATCACCATCATGTAATCTAACAACTAGCTTGTCACTCTTTGCATTTTTGTAAAGCAGATCAAAGATTTCTTCTCTGACCAAACCAGATGCATCATGTAATTCACCTTTTTTGCATAATTTTAGAATTGGAGGAGGAATTAGAGATCCTGAATAAACTACAATGTCTGCTTTTTGAATTAATTTTTTGGCTTTGATTGTAATTAGTTCTGGGTCGCCTGGACCGCATCCGACAAAATAAACTCTAGACACGTTTTACCACCAAGATTGAAAAATATTTTGTAGTTAGTGTTCCATCATTTACTTCCCCTAGTGTAAGTTTGCGTATAATTTCATTTTCTGTTCCAAGATCTTGTCCAATTGCAAAAATAGAGTTATCAGGAAATCCAGATTCTTTTAGCAAGTCAATTACTTTATCA
>SICY01000074.1 GCA_009697485.1 Nitrosarchaeum sp. | reverse complement strand
AATATAACAATTCAAGATATACAGGGAAGGCAAACCTAGTGAAAGACGAAAAACTAGAGCAAAAAATTTCTCAATTAAAATATCCGGGGGAAAAAAGAGCAGATGAAAAAAGAGTTGCAATAGAAATTACACTATATGAACAATAGTAGTAAGACCCCTTCGTTCAAATTCAATATCATTTTCCATTTCGCTAATAGTAACAGTAAATGAGATTACATCACGTTGTTTTGCATTTTCTGCATGAAGTTTAAGAGAAATATCCATCAGATCAAATTCTTCAGTAGGTAAGTTATTTTCATCAAAAAATGCCCCACATGTTGATTCAATTCTAAATCGATTATCTTTGAAATGAAAACCAAGTTTTGTTTTTCTACCTTGTCTTCCACTTGATTTTACATTAACATCGATAATTCCGGTGTTTGCCATGGTATAGCTTGATTTTCCATTTACAAAGACACCAATTTCAAGTGGCTTTCCTGCTGTGGATTCAGCCATCTTTTGAATTCCATCATTCATCACAATATCAACTGCTTTTATTGTCTGAGCAACTTTTGCGATCCATTCGTTTGTTCTTTCTATAGTTGCTTTAATTCCAGTGCGTCGTTTTTTGTCTTCATCTTCTGGAAGTTTATAGTAATCAACCCATGCCTCATAATCATGAGAAATGTCTTTGATAAAATCAATGCATGTCACTTTGTAGTCATTTACGTTATCAGTTCTTTCTGAGCTATCATCTACACGTATACCATCATAATCCATTGGTAATGCCAATAATGATAATTATTTTTACGTCTAAAAAAACTAATCCTGTTCATAAGATTAATGATTATAATGGGATTTCATACAATAGATATTATGATATTTTCAGAGATAGTTTTAGACCTTCAGCAACAATTGAAAACGAATCTAGCACAAATTCGCTTCATGTTAAAGAAAAGTCCAGCCATGGCATATACGAGAATCGTTGAGATTGGTAAAGAAGTAGGCAAAAAATACGATATCAAACTAGTGGTAAATTTTCCAAAAGAGGGAAGAATAGAAGAATTTGATATGTATGGTAAACGGGATCTTAGCTTAATTATCGATTATGAAAGAAAAAGATTTCCAATTAATAGAGAGTTGATCAAAGAGAAGGCAAAAGAAATTTTGGGAGACATACAAGTTCAAGATGCTTACATGTATGAAAATAAAGAAGGAGTAAGAGTATATTCAGATAATTGGAAAATAGATATTCTTCCCCATTCAGTACACATTTGGACAGAGTTTGATGAAAAGGTTACAAAGTTTTGTGATTGGCTAATGGAAAACGCATATGAGATGAAAAGTAAAACAAGAAGGATTTAAAGAGATTCTAATTTTTCAAGCAGACCATGGGCTTCGTAGTTATGAGGGTCTAGTTTTATGATTTTTTTACAACAATCTATTGCTTCACCTTTTTGTTGTAATGAGAGATGAGCATTTGTTTTTAATGTCAATGTCTCAATATCATCATGTTTTATCTCCAATGCCTTTTCAAAATATGCAATTGCTTTTTTTGCATCTTCTAAAATAAAATAAATGCTTCCCATCATAAACATGTAATCAGGATCATTGAAAAATTTTCCTTCTAAACTTTTTCCAAACTCAAGTGCCTCAGGATAATCTCCATTTTTAACTAATTTTTTTAGGTGTCGTTTTGGATAACTAAAGAGACCTACCATTTTATCATCTGATTATTCATCAAACTCTAATAATTTGAATGTAGGACATAAAATTTGGCGCTATTTTTAATCAAACCAAGAATCAGAACTTCCTGATTCTGAATCCTGAGCAGCTTGTGGGATTTTGATTATTCCCTCTTTGATCAAAAACTGAATTCCTTGGACAAAAGAATTATCATCAATTGAGCCGTCTGCCCACCATCCTGCATTGTTTTTAATCCAGTCTGGGATTTGATTATTTCCTGTTCCTGAACCTTGAGCGGTTTGTGGAATCTGTATTATTCTCTCTTTGATCAAAAACTGAATTCCTTGGACAAAAGAATTATCATCAATTGAGCCGTCTGCCCACCATCCTGCATTCTTTTTAATCCAAGATGGAATGTTTTGGGTAGCATCCGAATTGCCATCCTTATCTGAAATAGGAAGATCAATTATAAGATAATCTAAAGGATTGGATGGAACAATTCCTTGTGGAGCTAATCCATATACATAAACTACAAAATGAGCAGTTCCTGGAGGTTGTTGGACTATCATATCAATAGTAGATAATCCGGATGGGGAATACAGATATTCATAACCTTGGTCTTTTGCAATAGAACGTAATGGCGGAAGTGTGAATTTATCGTCAACAATTATAAGATCATACTGAACTTGATTCAAGAATTCGGTATCATGGTATTTGCTAAGAAAATTAAATTGCCATTTCATTGGACAACCTTGTACAGGGTATTCTGGGCTATAGTAAGCATGAATTTGATAAGAAAAAAATTTCGTTGGTCTCTTAATTGAATTAGTAAGCGAGTCAGTTTTTGGACAGTTTTTTAATTCAGGGTTATCAACATCAGAAATTATATCTGCAAACGGACTTTGTTTCACGTTTTCTTTATACTCTAATAATTCAAATTGATATTCTGATGGTGGAATTCCAGACGAGACATGTGTGTATGTATAAGCTTTGACTGGGAATGGAAAACCGTCAACTACCCAAACTTTACTTGTGGCACCACCTGTTTTCCAAGATATCAAAACCGTATCATATGTTCCAGCTTTAACAGTGACTTTTTCAATAGCTGTTGGAATTATTTGTTCGCCGCCTATGTTTCCAATTTTACCCCATGATTTAGCAGAGAATTTTTTCGGTCCCTTGTCACCTCCTTCATAATACCCATTTGCAAAAGCAGATAACCACACAATAGAGGATTTGAACGCACCTCTGTAAACAGATAGATCAGTACTGCCACCAGATGGCTCTGGTGCTAGTTTTCCTAAATCCATTTCACCCTTGATCACTTTGTTGCCATCATAAACAACGGCTTCTGTTAGCCACTTGTCTTCACTTCCAGTTTTTTTGTCACCTTTAATCCAAATATCCATTTCAAATTCAGTACATTCTTTGTAATCTACATGACACATAGAATATCTAAAAAAATCACCTTGTTTGAGACCTATACCAGCATACCATACTGGATCACCTGGAAGAGAAACACCGCCTGCTTGAAACTGCGCTGCTGCATGTGGTAATGGAATAGTACCAAAAATTAAGATTGTAATTAGAGATAGAGCTAAAAACGATGTTTTCAATTCAAAAAAAATTGTGCGTCACGGATAGTTAAACGTTATTCAAATAAGCAAATATAGAGGAAAATTTAAGAAATTTTAGAATGTGTGAGTGCTCAAAAGTTCACTTGTACGAAGTAGAGTTTAAGCTTGATGGAATGACAGTCGTTCCAACTCACAAAAATTGTGGATTTGCATTAGATGAAAAACAATCAGACAAATTCCAAAAAGAATTGGTAAAATCATGGGGCTTTGAGGAAGAAGATTAATCTAAAAAAGAAAAAATAAAATAAAAACAACTAGATTTACAGTTGTTTGACTGCTTCTTTACAAACGTCAGTTTTACATTTGCAATCGTGACTGCATATACAATGACCTTGCATATCACAATCACATGAATAAGTTGGATCGCCGCTGTCTGCTTCGCATCCACATGCTTGATCTACCATTAGATACGTGATGATATTACTTATTTTAAAATGTT
>SICY01000073.1 GCA_009697485.1 Nitrosarchaeum sp. | reverse complement strand
AAATATTGTTTTTTAGGGAATGAAACTGTGCATATAATTTGGAATTATATTAAACCACAATAATATTCTTAATTATTAGAAACACATTGTATCTTTGGTGAAGAACTACACAATTTTAATTGCAATTGTTGTTGGTGTGATAATATTGATGAGTGTCGTATATGGTCTTGACATTATAAAAATGTCCATAGCTACTCAAGACTATGCTATCTTTGTTGATCCTATTATTGACAATCAAAATTTGTTTATAACTGGGAGAGTGAGTATACAAAATATTGGAGCAAAACCTTTGACTAATATTCACATCAATTTTGGCGACGGGGATATTTTGGATCTTAAATTAATAAAACCAGGTGCCAAAATTATTGTTTCTCCACCCACTGACAATTCCATGCAATTTGTAATGATTACTGCAGATAATGATATTTTTGTAAACAAAGCATACCGTACTCCTCCAAAGATGGTTGGCATGATGGGCTCATAGATTTTTCATAGCAGTTAAATCATATTGAAAACAAGGTTGTTTGTTTGAAGTTTATTGCTTCTGGAAAAGTAAAGGATCTGTATTCTCTTGATGATGAGACCATACTTTTCAAATTCTCCGACAGGGTATCAGCATTCGATGTAAAATTCAAAGAAAATATACCTAAAAAGGGAGAGGTTTTGTGTAAATTTGCTGAATTTTGGTTTAATCAGCTACCCATTTCAAACCACTTTGTAAAAAGACAGTCCGATACTGAAATAGTGGTGAAAAAAATGAAGATGCTGCCAATTGAGTGTGTGGTTAGAGGTTATTTTTATGGTAGTTTGGTAGGAAGGTGGAAAAAAGGCGAAATAAAACTTCCTGATGGTTCTGATACCACATTAGCTGCAAAGATTCCACAACCAATCTTTGATCCTACTACAAAATCAGAACATGATATTCCAATTGATAAAACAAAGGCTCTTGAGATGAAACTAGTTACTGAAGAACAATATGTATGGCTAGAGAAAACATCCATTGATATCTACAAAAGAATGTCTGATATTGCAGACAAGGCTGGATTCATTTTGGCTGATTTGAAACTCGAATTTGGAATTTTAGATGGCAATATCGTCTTAGGTGATTCTATTGGTCCTGACGAGTATCGACTATGGCCAAAGGATTCCTACATGATTGGCAAAATCCAAGAGGCATTTGACAAACAAATTTTACGTGATTGGCTAACCGAACATGGATATCAAAAACAATTTGATGATGCACGGGATGCAGGAAAAGAACCCATAGCACCTATTATCCCCCAAGAAATAATTCAGAAAATGACAAATCGATATGTTACTGCATATGAAAAACTAACGGGACATTCCCTGTAGTCATTCTTTTTGATTCTTTTTTGTTATGACTAGATATTAACTCTAAACTAACGTTTAACTCGAATTTTATTTTTGATTCATTTTCAAATATGTCGTATCGTGACATTTGTCTCTATGCTGTATACTATATTTCCATATTTGTTTATTTTTGTTACTTTTTTATAATCTATTATAATGCTATGAGAATTGTTCTAGTGCTATTATATTTATGATAGTGGTAATGATAATTATGCTTATGTTATGATATTTATTGTAATGGTTACTGTCTTTTTGATATTGGTCTTAAAACTATTATAACAAAAAAAAATTGATGCGATTAGACAAAAAAATATGATACAAGGATCTTTTAGATCAGAATTAAAGCAATTATCAGCATGTCTACATTATTAGAAAAAGAAATCAAAGTGAATCGTATTCTTACGACAAGCATTAAACACGCACGTGCAATTGAAGACCCTGCACGAGCAAAAATTATTGAAATTCTATATCACCGTGCATTATCTGCCGACCAGATTTCAAATGAGCTAAAAAAAACAGGATACAAAAAAGCCCTAACTACTGTTAGACACCATCTTGATATTTTAAAAGGATCTGGCCTAATTGAAATTGCCAAAATTGAGGAATCACGTGGCGCCATCACTAAATTTTACAGCACATCTACAAAATTACTCGGTTATGCTACACCTGATGATTTTGATTCAAAATATTCTAAAGTCATTGATAACACATCTGTAAAAATTGAAAAAATTCTAAGAAACCTTACTCCAAAAACAACAAAAGCAAAAAAAACTAAAGGAGAATCCTCTGGCAATTATTCTCAATACTTGGTAATGGAAATTATGAACCGTGCCATGACAAATATCATGGAGAATTCGGGTAAAAGACACCAATCGATCAAACATATCTAGTTTTTTCCAATAATATGAAAAACAGTCAACCAAAAGCATTGCAAATGGCTTCAGGCAAAGAATATTTGAAAATGTGGTGAATGTTGGAAGAAAAGACAATAAAATTATTTCAGCAAAAAAATATTGTTTTTATTGCGACTCTAATGAAGAATGGCGCTCCACAACTTTCACCAGTTTGGGCCAACTATGATTCTGGTTATGTTTTAGTAAATACTGCAGAAGGTAGAATTAAGCATAAAAACATCTTACGTGATCCCCGTGTTGCAGTTTCTGTCGTCTCCAATGATAACCCACTTGATATGACTACAATTCAAGGAACAGTTGAAGAAATAATTCCTGATTATGATTACACACATGCAGACAAATTAACTCAGCAATACATGGGGCAAAAACACTATCCATTCAAAAGAGAAAATGAGAAAAGAATAATCCTCAAAATAAAACCGGAGCGTATTTTTGTTATGCCTGAATTAAAAATAAATGATAACTAAAACATAAAATCTTTCTAAATTCGAATTTAGAAATATCCAATTATATCTGTAAAATAAAATGGAAAAAAGGTAAGGAAAGCAGTTTAACGTCTTCGTCTTTTTGCTGCTTTTCTTTTTGGAGCTGCTCGTCTACTTGTTCTCTTACGAGTTGCTGCTGCTTTTCTTTTTGGAGCTGCTCGTCTACTTGTTCTCTTACGAGTTGCTGCTGCTTTTTTTGCAGCTCTACTTCGTTTTCTTGTTGCTGCCATTTTAGCTGCATCTGCTGCTTTTTTTGCCACATTTCTTTTTCTTGTACGTGCGGCTTTTTTAGCTGCTTCTGCTCTTTTGGCTTTGGATGTTGCCATGCCTAGTTTCTTTTATCATTGCGGTTATATGGTTAAAGTCACACATAGTTGCCTCAATGCTAGTAAAATTTGACAATAATTTTTTTGCGATCAGCAATTAGTGATGCAAATTAATGCAATATCTACAGATGATTGTTGTTTTGATGGACGAACTACTATATTGTATTGTTTTGTCTCATCATATGGAACATCAAATTGTGTAGTCAACATTACTGACTTGTGTGACTCTAACCAGTTACTAGACAGATCTTCTGTAGAAAACCCACCATATACTGACTGATATTTTTGTTGTTTTTCATCAATTAGATAAAATTGAGCTCCTGAAATCCAAGTTTTTTCCTCACTGATATTTTTTGCAGTTATTTTTATTTTCACAAATGTATTTGCAGGTATTGTTTCTTTGTTACCTTTGTATGTTCCATCAAATGTTATTGTATATTCTACAGGACCTACAACTACTGGTTCTCCTGTTTTTACCGTGATAAAATTTGTCTGATATTGTGTGTACATGTACATTGCAGCTGCCATTGAAATTACAATTATTCCAATTACAATTACTATGCCCATTTGTGTCATTATATGATCTGTAAAAATTTAGTATATAGTTGAAGCGTAAAATAAGAAAAATACTCGACTTGTTTAGCACTGTATTTTCTAAAAATCTACCTAACAAATCCTCGAAAATGATGTCTTTTTCTCTATTTTAGAGGGGATTAGCTTTCATGCCTAGATAAAAAACACCCTACATGTTTAGCTGGGACATCTTGGTGGTTTTGTGATTGCCTTTCCTAGACAGGCACAAGTGTTCACCCCCCCCAAAAAATGAACTGTTTTGATATTATGACACTGTGCCTATATGGTGGAAAATTAGGAGGGGGTTTAGCTTTTACGACTAATTTTTCAAAAATCATCTTTCTCCTCATTCTGAAATGATGGTGCACTTTTTACAAAAACAATCATGTTTTTCAGTTTTTACAGGATTTGATCACATGTTGGAATGCTGATGATGGCTGTCTATTGACTGAATTTCTGGCACTTTACATCATTTTGTCTGCAAATCTACTGTGCATCCATGGCTGAATACTCAGTCCAGATGTAATTGACACATCAATTATTTAGAAGGTTTTCATCAAAAAACGTGCAGTTTTTTCATATATTTCAGACACTCTATTAATCGCATCAAAAACTGTTTGTTGGTTTATGTTCTCTTTGTCATCTAATACTACAAAAACCCCTACCTTTTGCTTACCATCTTCTGTGATTACTCTATTGATTGCTTGTATTGAGTTACAAAAATCGACCACTTTTTTCTCAAATTTGGCTTTTTCCTCTTTAC
>SICY01000072.1 GCA_009697485.1 Nitrosarchaeum sp. | reverse complement strand
ATTTCAGATCTTACTTGAAAAACAACTCCTTGTTTTAAGATGCTGTCCATATTTGATCCTACTAGTGCAATTGTAATGAGCAATGTGATCATCAAAACTCCAAACATTGTGATTAAACGTGTAGCAACATATCTCTTCAAAGTCAATAACCAGAAATAGTAAACTCAGTTTATAATAATTGCAGTATGAATATGCATTTAGTTCGGAGTAGATTTCGTGATCTTTGTGCCTAATTAGGGCCTCTTGTCTTGTATTTTTTTCTTTAAGGTTTATGTATATATCAAATAAAATTAAATTCTGAAAAAACTTCTAACTATACACTTTGACCTAATGAAACACTCTATCTTAAGGTAAAAATGATGATATTGATTGGTTTAATGTTATGAAAAAATTAAAGAATAAAAAATAACTATATGATAACTATCTTATGAGTGCAAATACTATACGAAAGGCCAAAAAACTAGTTGAAACTGGTGGCGTTGTTAAAGTCGATGATGATCTATACCAAATAAAATCTTCATCTGATCCTGAGAAATCATATTTCGTGACATCCGATACTTGTGAATGCCCTGGTTTTAAAAATTTCTACAAGTTTCATCATGGTAGGGGATTAAATGCAAACTGTTCTCATTTAGAAGCAATAAGAATTTTCAAAGAATCTTAGATTTTATTTGTATGATATTTATTTTGCCAACATTGTTTTTTTTCAATTATTATTGGACATGAAATTAATTCTAGATAAATTGTACATGATATGATTTAGTATGAAAATTATTTGGTTTTTATAAAATAGAAAAATTGCTGTTATATGCAACAAATCGATTTTTTGAAATCTTCTGAATTCCTTTCAAAATCACATTCCTTGCATACCTGCCAGCTTCTTTTTTTTAGTATTGTAAAAGATGCTTCATAACTTACAGAATACATCTTTCCGCCACATGAAGGGCATGGTAATGGTATGTCGATTTTCATTGATGAGATTAATGTTTTTTTGATTATAAGGCACGCGTAGAACTGATAAGTCGTTCATTAAATCTAGTTTTACTTGATTGTTTGAAGATTTGACAGCCATTAATGATGTAAGATGATTGATTCTTTACCTATTTGTACAAAATATCTTTATTTTAATAGATAAAGTAAATGTTTGGTTTCTACAGCACCTTTGTAATAATATAATTCTAAATACGCAATTATGATGGAATAAAACTAGATGAAGCCTCTTGTTTTATTATTATCTGTAACAGTAATTATATTTTTAATTGCTGGTATGAATGGTTCTGCCTTGCTTATGCTGGTGATGGCTCCTCCCAAACCCCACGTACTACAGAATCAATCAAAGATCAGGGTGAATATTCGCCAAAATCTATATCTGATTCACAGATACCAACTCCAATTGGAATTGATACAGACAGCACATCGTCTGCCAAACCAGAAATCACTTGCATTAATTGTGTTCAAATTCAATCTTATGAAATTGATCTTTACAAAGGAATGTTTCCATTAACTGTCTGGACTGATTCTCAAATTTATAATCATCATTCGACTATTCAGGTAAATGGATATTTGAAACCACAAAACACTATAGCCCCAATACTAGATGTTGTAACTAATCCTATTGGAAATGTTGTAACTATTCAGCAACTCACCTCTAATGTTGACGGTAATTTTTCTTTCGAGATAAACACTGAAAGTCCACTCTTAAAACAAGACGGTGACTATATTCTAAAAGTTCAAAGTGGTACTGAGACTAGACAATTTAAAACAATGTTTACTCTAACTAGTGATCCCCATATTCCACCTCATGTTGTACCTGAATTTGGTTCTGTTTCTCTTCTAATTCTAATTGGCTCAATTATGTCAATTTTGGTTATTGGTAAGTTCTTTTCCAATAGATTTGTCAAGTTCTAAAACTTACACGTTCTTAAACCCCAGTTACTAAAGCAATCATATCAATATGGATTTAGAAAAATTTCGTAACGATGTTTACGAAGTAACTGATAAACTCTCTAAAAATTTGATAGAAACTGATTTGCCAAAACTCAACTATGTACGTCAACAACTAATAGAAATGTATCAAAAAAATCTTGTAAAAATCAATCACTCTGTTTTAGAGATCATATGTGCATCTAGTCTTATTGCACGCGGGTATTCCGTGGAAGTGGAAAAACAAATTTCTGATATTTTAGTATGCGATATTTTTGCAAAAAAAGGAGGTGGAAATACAATTATTGAAATCGAAACTGGTTTCACTCCTCCTGATCATGCCATGGATACTATTGATTATTTCACTGCACGAATCATGAGTAAAATTGCTAGGTATAGTCAACACTGTTCAAAATTTTCTTTGGCAACTCCTGTGATAGGACTAATTCCAATTCCAAAAACTTTTCTTGTTCCACCAAATGCAAGAAATGAATCTGAGATAAAAAAAATCAAAGAACTTTGTGATCGATATTACAAAAATCCGCCCATATCATATACTGATATTTTAAATGCCCATTTGCACTCAATTTATCTAATAAATATTGATAAGGGATTTGCCAAAGAACTTGATCCTCATGGTTACGTAGATCTCACTGATAAACTACTTCAAAGAAGTGAAGTAGAATACTAAGTCAAAATAGAAAAAATACAAATCTATCTTCATTTTACTGCTAAGTATGATTTGTGCTGCCTGTGAAACTAGAAAACACTACGAGTGTATTGACTGCGTAAACAATCATGATACGCATCTTTGTCACTGTGATTGTCATGATGAAACTACAAAGTCTCACCCTGTCGATAAACCCCATTAATCTCAAAACATGTGGCTAGCCTGCTTGAAATTTTAGTGCCTAAATTTTATCATTCATTCCTATTTTAACTATTGTAGATCAGCCGTCTGATCGTAAGAAACATCAAGATTCATAAGGCAAAAAAACTTTCTATCGACAAATTATGGCGACATCCATGGAAAACTTTGGAACATTAGAGTATGTTTTGGACAAATACTCAAAAATTTGGAGTTGGAAGATTACGGGTCAACGTGCCGTAAGTATGATCTCAAGGCTTGTGCCTGAAGCATGGTATGGTGAAAACATCAATGAGGTAATAATTCCTGATAGTATTGAAAGTGTAAAACAGATCAAATTAATCATGGATAGATATCCGCTTGAAATTCTATCAAAATCTGCATGGCAAAGAAAAATCGTAAAAACCTATACTCCAAAACCTGCACTTCCACCAATCAAATACCATCTACGTCGTGCAAAAGCTGGAGAACAGTTCAGAGGAAAATTATTGAATTTTCAAAAAGAAGGGTTGGATTTCCTGTTAAAATCATCTGGCAATGCATTACTTGCAGATGAAATGGGTTTGGGTAAAACTGTGCAGACCTTATCTTATGTTGCTACTGAAAAACAAACTTTTCCAGTGCTAGTTGTAGCACCATTAGTGACGCTAAATAACTGGGAAAGAGAAATTTCCAAATTTATGAAGAAAAAAAGTAGAAATGGAAGAATAATCGAATCTGAATCTCCAACATCAACTATTATCCGAACTGGCAAGTCAAAAGAGCTTCCTGTAACTGATTTTTACATAATAAATTATGAATTACTTTACAAACGTCTTTCTGATTTATCCAAACTTAACCTCAGAACTATTGTGTGTGATGAAGTTCATAATCTAAGATCAAAGACGACCCAAAAATACAAGGCTGTTAAAAAACTCGCAGCATTACCCTCTCTTTTATATAGGATTGGTCTTTCAGGTACTCCAATTTTCAATAGAGGTTCTGAAATTTGGCCAATTGTGGATATCCTAAGACCTGGACTGCTTGGCAGTTTTAAGGAATTCTGTGAGTACTTTTGTTATGTTAATGACAAAGGCAAGGCAATTGTACTTGAAAATAAACGAGCATCACTTAGAAATGAATTACAAAAACATGTCATGTTACGACGAAAAAAATCTGATGTCCTCAAGGAATTAAAAGATAAAGTTCGTTACAAAGAGGTAATTGATGCTGATACTGATTATTACTTTGATGAACTAGGAAAAATATGGACTAAATTAGAAGAAGAGCAGAAAAATGCTGAAACTGCATTTGACAAATCTGCTTCATATCATAGAGCAATTCAAAGCGAAAGACAAATTGCTGGCGTTGCAAAATTGCCTCACGTAATTAATTTTGTTAAAAATATTATGGAAATAGAAGAAAGTGTTGTAGTCTTTTGCCATCATAAAGTTATTCATAAATTACTGCATGACCGTCTTGGCGAATTCTCACCTGTTTCTATTATTGGTGGTCAATCTGATAAACTACGTCAAGATCAAATTGACAAATTTCAAAGAGGAGAATCAAAATTAATGATAGCTGGTCTAAGAGCTGGAAACGTAGGAATTAATCTGACTCGAGCCAAATACGTAATTTTTGCAGAACTAGATTGGAGTCCTGCAATTCACCGACAAGCAGAAGACAGATTGCATAGAATTGGTCAAAAGAATACTGTTTTTGCATATTATCTTATTGGAAATGGTACTCTAGATGATCATGTTGCAAATATTTTAGTGGATAAAAGCTATGAAATTGATTCTATTATGGATGAGACTGCTGATACTTATGAAAACAAAGACA
>SICY01000071.1 GCA_009697485.1 Nitrosarchaeum sp. | reverse complement strand
ACTAATAAAATTATATAATTATCAACACTAAAAAATAATTTTGTTTTACTATTAAATGATAAACTAGTTTCATTTGAATTAAACTGAATATCTACATGTTATCTTTTTATGATTGTAAAATATTAAATACTTTACACTTTACAGTTTCTTATTACTATAATTCTTAGACTAATCACATGTCATATTTGGAAAGCAGGATAACTGTAGAGCAATATCTAAACAAAATACAAGATAGAGAAAAAAAGCATCACATGACTTCGATTCTTAATCAATTTAATCAGTTTTGCAAGCAAAATTACAACAAAACTCATCAAGAAGTCATGGATGACCTCAAAGAGGAGCTGGACAGAACAAAATCAAATGACAAATTATACGTCTTATTCAACAATTACAAAAACTGGCTAAGCGAGGATCATCCTGAAATAACATATTATCTCGGAAAACACTCTAATCAAAAGAAGACAATCAAGAAAAAACATCCAAACTCAATTAAGATGTATCTTGCAAAAATGAGGAGTATCTTTGAGGAAATATGCAACATTGAGATAAACAGCAGGATATTCAACAAGAGGATAAAAGTTGTAAAAGCTGAAGAGGAAGACCCAGAACAGTTCACTAAAGCACAGATGAGATTGCTCTTAGACAGATGCTCAAATCATAACAAGCTGAAGTACATGGTATTGAAAGATACAGGAATGAGAATAGGAGAGCTAGTCCAAATTAGAAAAAGAGACGTAACTATCACAGAAAAATCAATACAAATCAAGATTCAAGCTAGCTACACTAAGACAAAGCAAGAGACACAATAAAA
The DNA here is from genome assembly GCA_009697485.1 of Nitrosarchaeum sp. GTDB lineage: Archaea > Thermoproteota > Nitrososphaeria > Nitrososphaerales > Nitrosopumilaceae > Nitrosarchaeum. The sequence goes on along the minus strand of SICY01000071.1, from coordinate 4,024 downwards.
AGTGGAATAGTATCGTTTTGTGAATATCCACTTTTTCTTTTTTATTTTCTAAATTTTCCCTAAATCCTTAATCCCTACGTAGGAAAATATCTTCCAGAAATGTAGCATTTTTAAAATACTCAAATTTTGTGTATACTTTATTTTGAGGAGCTAAATGTGGATAATTTTTAGAACGGCGAATTGATTTAATCTTTATTGGTTCACCTTCAATAATTATTTGAAATTTTCTAGTGTTTTCAAAGGGCTCAATTCTTTTAATTTTTGCTACATATCTGATAGATTTCCATCTTATTTCATATAATGCAAGAAATTTAATTTTGTTAATGTTTTTCTTCTGCATTGTAACAGCATACCATCTTTTTTCTTTAAGAAAAACATCCTGAATTCCCCAATCATGAGCAGGACATACTATTGTATCAAAATCCACTTTTCCTATTTTCTTCTTTTTGGATTTTTTAGCGTCAAAATTTTCAAATGTTAATGACATGGAATTATCTATTAATATTAAGAAAATAATCTTTTCACTTACTAATAATACGCATGGATTAAATGCAGACAATTATTAGTCAAAGTACTATCATAATTTTATGGAGCAAATAATCGAAGAAGCTAAATCATATACTGGAATTTTTGGAATGCACAAGTATTGGTCAAAAAAGCCATTTAATCTTGTTGAATCATTAATTTGTCAAAACAGCAAGGAGGGAGATATAGTACTTGATCCTTTCTGCGGTTCAGGAATTTCAGTAATTGAATCCATTCTAAACAAACGAAAAGGTATTGGGGTAGATATCAATCCCATGGCTATTTTTATACTAAAACAGACACTTTCAAAGATTAATCCAGTGGAAATACAGACCGAATTTAAAAAAATTCAAGAAGACATAGCAGACAAAATAAACAAATTATATTCAGTTAAGAGAGGCAAGGATGCATTTATTGGAACCCACTATGTTTGGGAAAAAGAAATTCTGCTTGAGGTGTGGTACAAAAACGACTTGAATAAAAAAATTATAGAAAAACCCACAAAGGATGACTTGAAATTTATCGAATCGTTTAGCTATGAGTCAATAGACTATTTTTATCCAAAACAAAAGCTGATTGAAAATAGTAGAATAAATGCAAAAAAATCCATGTACGTACATGACCTTTTTACACCTCGAAATTTGTTAGCACTTGCAATATTATTTGACAGAATAAATCAAATAAAATCAAAAAAGTTGAAAGAGCTTTTCCAGTTTTGTTTTACTGCATTATTGGGTCAAGCTAGTAGAATGGTTTTTGTTATTGAAAAGAGAATGAAAATGAGTGGAGAAGATAAACTGCAACCAAAATCTATCGGTAGTTGGGTAATTGGATATTGGATACCTAAAAAGAATTTTGAAATTAATGTTTGGAATTGTTTTAAGAATAGATATAATAGAATATACAAAGCAAAAAAAGAACAATATGAATCAGATTATAGTCTAGAATATAGTAAATCTTTTACTGATTTAGACAAAAATAATGTTCTTCTATTAAATGAATCATCTTTGGATTTTCTTAGAACTTTGAAGGATAATTCTATTGATTATGTTATTACGGATCCTCCTCATGGGGACAGATTACCATATCTTGAGCTAAGCATGATGTGGAATAGTTGGATGAAATTCACACCCGACTTTGAGAAAGAGCTTGTCGTTAGTGATGCCAAGATACGACAAAAAAACACAGAGAATTATAACAAATTATTCAAGCTAATTTTGTTAGAGATAGGACGTGTATTAAAACAAGGAAAGACTTTCACATTGATGTTTAATAGTCTTGATGACGAATCTTGGAATTCAATACTGGAAATAATTGACCAGTCCACATTAAAATTATCAAAAATAGGTACAATGTCTTATTCTGCAAATTCAGTTGTCCAAGACAATAGAAAACGAGGATTAGAAACCGATTTTGTACTTCATTTTATAAAATCATCAGAAAGACCTCCACATCTCCATAAATTATCTATTCAAGATGAAAAAAAAATAATTCGAACTATAATATCAGATTACAAATCCAAAAAGAAATCATTTAGACATTATGAATTGATAAACCACGTAGTTGATTCCTTATTAAATAAAGGAGTTTTCTTTAAAATTTCTTCAATTATTGAAGAAATTGATATATCTGAATCTTAACTTTTGATATAGATTCATTAATTACCATTTTAGGTATAATTTGTGTCATCTAATATTGCAGATTGGGATACTCTTGAGGAATTAAGAATCAAATCTAGTGGAAATTACGATTCAATTTTAGAGTATGAAAATGGAACAAAATATCTTAAATTAAGAACAATTTCTAAAGGTAAAAGAATCAAAAAATTTGCAAAAGAGAAAAACATTACAAATTATTCGAAGCTTAAAGTAGATGCATTACTCAAACTAGCATTTCAAAATTCAACAGAGGCAGAAATTGAGAAATTTATTAATAAAACTTTTACCGATGAAAGGAAAATTGGAAAAGGAGAAGAGAAGAAGCTCTACTCAGAATTATCTAAAGTCAAAAACGTAGATTGGGGAGGAGTTAGACAAAATATGCTAGAGAAAACTCTTGTTGATCATTATGTAAAAAAAATAAAAAATTATGATGAAATAAATGCAGAAATTACAACTAAAATAATTAAAACTGTCAGTGACTGGACAATTTCAAATTGGTATAGTTTCTGGGCAAATACAATTATAGAAAATTCAATCAAAGATCATACAAAAGTATTACCTGGAATAGGAGATATCAAATATATTGATTTTTTCTGGGAAAACATACCTTTCGACCTCAAAACAACAAAATTTGCTCAGGGATTTATTGATTATAAGAGAAAGGAAGGGAAACTATTAAAAGAATATCAAATTATAAAGAAATTTGCAAAGGAAAATCAAATTTTATTTAACAAAAAGAATGGTGATGAAAAAATCAAACAAGAAATTATTAAAATCATTTCAGAATCTACTAATCTTAATTGGAAGAAATTTGTTAAAGAAAACATCTATGATGAGAGAAAGAAAATTCTTGAAGATGCGGTTAAGAATCCTGAAGAATATGCTATTTGGAATTATGAGAATCAAGGAGAAGGCAGATTTGGAGATGAAAATAGATTCTTCTTAATTTTAGTAAATAAACAAACTACGGAAGAAAGTTGGAAATTAAAAAGGGAGAGTAAATTCATTAAAGAAAAAATCAATGAATTTTTAGATGGTGGTCCAGAACGTTATATAATGAGAAATTTAGATTTTTCTTATAAAGGAAAGAAATTCAAAGCTAATTGCTGTATATTATTCATAATAGAAGAATAACACAAAAAGGAAATATACATTTGAAATTCTATAAATGTGATGAGAAAACCAATAGGTATTACTCTTGATGAAGAGTTAATTACTAAAATACATAATTTTAGAGCTCATATAATTAGAGAAACTGGAAGAACATTTACTTTTTCATCTCTTTGATGCAGAAACAAAAATGACCAAAAAAATGAAATTATTATTTGATGTTCATAGCCAATTACAATATACAAGCAACAAATCTGAAATTGAAAAACATTATGAAATAATGTGTGTGGATCATCATCCAGAACTTCCAATTGGAATCAAAGATGAAGATATTGCAAAAGTTGCAAAAAAATACGGATACACTATAGTTACAAAAGATGTTGACTTTGTTAATTATTGTAAAAATGAAAAAATCCCTGTAGGAGTATTAAGAGGGAATCGTCTTTATCTAATTTCGGATTCAATACAACTATTCGGAGAAGAATTACCTAATAGATTGTTTACATCTGACTGATTATAGGAAATGATTTCAGAGTTTAATCGATTTTTCTCAAATCTCAATGCAAGTAAAAAGTAAAACAAGAAATATTAGTCAATGTTTTGATTGTAAAATATTAAAAAATTATGTCAGAAGATGAAAAAGGAAAACGATTCATTGAATTAATTGATCAACAAAATAATGTTCAATGGAGTATTATTACAAAATTGACTTTGCTAGTTAACTCTAA
>SICY01000008.1 GCA_009697485.1 Nitrosarchaeum sp. | reverse complement strand
TAACACAACTAAAATTATTGGCATCAAAACCGCAGATTGTAGGTCTTAGTGCTACCATAACAAATTCTGATGAACTAGCAAATTGGCTTGGTTGTATTTTGGTAAAAAATGACTGGAGACCGGTGCCTCTTTCAGAAGGAGTCTATGATGCAGGGCAAGTAATCATGAGTGATGGCAAAAAATTTGATGTTGAGCCTAGTCTTCGTGGAATTCCTATTGATTTAGGCGTACAATCAGTAAAAGATGGAGGACAATCCCTAGTTTTTGCAGAAACTAGGACTCGCTCAAAAGCACTTGCAACAAAGGCAGCTGATATTATTTCACAATTACTAGAAAAAAAAGAATCCGAAGAGCTAGAAAAGATTTCAAAAAAAATTCTATCAAATAATGAACATACTGAATTAGTAAAAACTCTGGCAATATTGATAAAAAAAGGAGTAGCATTTCATCATGCTGGATTAAATCAAAACTGCAGACAAACAATAGAAACGGAATTTCGTAAAGGAACTATCAAACTATTATCGTCCACACCGACTTTAGCTGCTGGTGTAAATCTCCCTGCAAGAAGAGTAGTCATATCAAATATCAACAGGTATAATGCTAAAGTTGGTGGTAACAGACCAATTAGTATTTTAGAGTATAAGCAACTCTGCGGCAGAGCTGGAAGACCGCAATATGATAATTACGGAGAATCAATTATTGTTGGAAATGGAAACAGCGAAGATCTAATGGAATATTATGTCCGCGGAGAACCAGAACCAATTGTATCAAAAATTACAGATGATAAATCCCTTAGAACTCATGTATTGAGTATAATTGTAACTACTCCTGGAATTAAAAAAGAAGACATTCTGGATTTCTTTTTGCAAACATTAGGTGGATTGCAATCAAGAAAAGCAACAATAAAGTTTGCAATTGATATTTCTTTGCGATTTCTCACAAGTGCATTTTTAATTATTAAAAAAGGTGAAAGATATGCTGCAACAGAGTTTGGAAAAAAGACCTCAATGCTGTACATTGATCCACTAACTGCAACTTACTTTAGAGATGCAATTGAAAATGTATCAAAAGAAAGAAAACACACTTTTGGATTTTTACATTTGATTTCAAGCTGTGAGGAATTTTTTCCAAAATTCTCACTTAGACAGAAAGACTATGAAACTGCAAGTCTTATGATAACAAATCACTCTTCTGAGCTTTTGGCACCAATATCAGAATATGATTGCTCTAGGAGTTTACTTGCATTACAGTCATGGATTACAGAATCTTCAGAGTTGGTCCTTTCTGATAATTTAGGAATCGAGTCTGGAGATATGCATAGAATGGTTGAGACTGTGGATTGGTTATCATACTGCCTTAGAGAGATTTCAAAGCATGTTGAGCGTGTAGATTTACTTGATGAATTAGAGAATCTGCGAAGACGAATTATTTATGGCATTAGAGAAGAATTATTGGATTTAGTTAAAGTAAAGGGAATTGGACGAATAAGGGCAAGAACACTGTATAAACATGGAATTAAGACCCTAGATGATTTGGCAAAGATTCCGGTGAATAAATTATCAGAAATAGATAAAATTGGTTCAACATTAGCAGATAACATAAAGTCAGAGTTACGTAAGGTTAGATAATTGGCTGAATTAATAATCCCTGCAATAATTTCATGTGTAATTGCATTTTTTACAGTATATGTAATTACTCCACCATTAATTCAATTTCTGCAGAAAAGAAATCTTGCAGTCAAAGACATGAACAAAAAAGATCATGTCATGGTAGTAAGACCAGGCGGTCCTTCAATTATTGCTGGAATTATTGCATCTGAGATTGTTTTGTATGGATTTTTCCAATTAAATGAAATTCTTGCAATAATGATTACTAGTTTTATTGCATTTGTGATTGGTTATGTAGATGACAGAAAAGTTATGAGTGGATGGTTCAAACCAGTTGCGCTAGTAATTGCCGCAACACCAATAATTTTACTTGGCACATATGATTCTAATTTATCATTTCCTTTATTTGGTACAGTCCAAATTCCTGCTCTTTATCTTGGATTGATAATTTTCATGATTCCAATTACAGGTAATACAATTAATTCTATTGATGTGCTAAATGGAGTAGCAAGCGGTTTTATGATAATTGCAAGTTTCTCATTAAGCATTGCATTATTTATTTTACAAAACTATGAAATGGCAATAATTAGTTTACCGCTGGGATTTGCCTCGTTGGCATTTTACAAATACCATAAAATTCCAAGCAAGATATTTCCTGGAGATTCTGGTGCTTTGACTTTGGGTGCCATGTATGGTGCAATTGCAATTGTGGGCCATGTGGAAATTATTGCAGCTGTTGCGCTTTTGCCGGCTATAATTAACTCCTTTTTGTTTCTCTCAAGCATGAAACGAATTGTAGAGCACAGACAAATCAAGGGAAAACCAGTAGAACACACTGAGGATTTCAGACTACAAGCAACTAGTGATAAAACTGCGCCTATTACACTAGTGAGATTAATCCTTGCGGCTGGACCATTATCTGAAAAACAAGTCGGATATGCAATTTTCAAGCTAGCAATTTTTTCAGGAATACTAGCAATAATTACTGCATTTATGATGAGGGTACAAATTTGAAGATAGGGCTTTTTGGATTTTTGTTTGCAATGTGGGCTTTGATTATTGCTGGAGGAGGAATTCTAGTGACAATTTTAGGTCCTTTTTCTATTTCTGGTTATGGTGATTTTGATTTGTTGTTGACTTCAATACTAAAAGCAATTATTGCCATAATTCTAGTAGTGATTTGGGTTTTGGTTTTATCGAAATTAAAAAACTGGATATTTAAAAAAGAGATAAAGTCCTAGCTTTCAATCCACTGTCTCTGTTTTTTATCATATTCTTTACGTGTGTATCTTATTGTTGCTGGAGATCCAATAACTACAGAATCTTCTGGAACATCTCTTGTTACTACTGCACCCATTGCAACAACACTATTTTTTCCAATGGTTACTCCTGCTTTGATTACAGCTCGTGCTCCAATTATCGCATTATCTTTTATTGTAACTCCAATCATTTTATCGCACATTGGGTATGGATCGTTTGTCAGTACAGCAGCAGGCCCTATGAATACATTTTTTCCAATTCTTGAAAGTGGTGGGATGTATGCTTGTCCTTCTATCTTTGTGTTCTCTCCGATTTTTACATCATAATCAATATGGACTAGTGAGCCAATCTTCACGTTGTCTCCAATTTCTACATTATCTCCAATGTATGAATAATGCCAAATCTTGACATTCTGGCCAATTTTTGCTTTTTCTGAAATAAAATTAGTAACCAATTATATCACAGATGCCATGGGTTTGCCATAGTAATAATTTTTTCAGGCAAGTTTTTCTTGTTGCTTGTAAGAAATTCCATCTCTTGCTCTTTATTTCTTAATTCATCTGGCAGCATTATTGGTATTTCCTCAATTATTGGATAAAATCTAGAACATTTGGAACAAAATAATGCCCCTTCTGAAACAACATTGTTTTTTTCTTTAATTTCATATAATTCCAAAGGATGATTCTTGTCTATAGGACATGCCAAAATATCCATCATTGTTTTGTTCATTTTAAATCCAGATAGATTGGAATTCCTTTTTGGCTAGATAAAAGTGCAGCTTCTGCAATTTTTGTTACGTTTACTGCTTGCTGTGCTTTTACAACTGTATCATTTTTTCCTTCTATAGCTCCCAAGAAGCTTTGAATCTCTAATAATAATGGCTCTTGTTTTTCATTGTGTAAAATTTCAGGTTCTTCTTTTCTCTCTACTTTTACCTCCTGTGAGATAAAATCTGATGTGATCAGTGCATCTGTGCAAACTGCAGTAAATGTCCTGACTCTCTTTGGTGTAATCCAATTTGATGAAATGATTGCTACTTTATCGTTTTTGTATCCTAACATTATGCTTGCAAAATCTTCATGTTCATGATTTATTCTACCTGATCTTGCAAAAACTACCACAGGCATATCATCAAAGAGCCAATTTGCAGTATCAATGTCATGTACCGAAGTATCATAAATTATTCCAACATCTTTGATGTGAAGCGGCATTCTATTTTCTCGATGAAACTCAAGCATTACCAGTTCCCCATACTTTTTTTCTTTGACAAATTTTTTCACAATAGCTACTGCAGGATTAAAACGCTCAATGTATCCACATGTTAAGATGACTTTATTTTTTTCTGCCAACTCTGCAATTTTTTGACCGTCTTCTGATTTGTATGTCATTGGTTTTTCTACAAACACATGTTTTTTTGCCTCTAGCAATTTTGTAGCAATCTCTGTATGAGTTGATGTTGGTGTTACAACAAAAGCCCCGTCAAATTTTTCAGATTTAATCAAATCATCTAATGAACTATAATGATTGACTGAATATTTTTCACCATACTCCTTACTTCTTTGAGCATCTGCATCACAAACTGCACAGAGTACACCTAACTGTGATAGTATTCTAGTGTGGTTTTTACCCCATCCGCCAGTACCAATTTGAACAATTTTCATCTAATACACCGCAGTTAACCAGTGAGAGTAGTCCTGATTTTTGTTCATTACTATGTCTGTATATTCACTCATCATTTTTTTAGTAATATCTCCAGGCTTGCCATTGCCAATTTTTTTACCATCCATTGCAATTATTGGTGTAATTTCTGCTGCAGTACCAGTAAGAAAAATTTCATCAGAGATAGTCAATTCACTTCTTGCAATTTCAGTTTCTGTTACATCTATGTCCAGATCTCTTGCAATTTTTATGACAGCATCACGTGTAATTCCATTTAAAGCTGAAGATGATAATGGTGGTGTAATTAATTGGCCTTCTCTTACAATGAAAATGTTTTCACCTGGTGCTTCGCTGACATTTCCATTATGATCTAGTAAAATTGCTTCATCAAATCCACTTCTTTTTGCTTCTTGTGTTGCTATGATTGAATTAAGATAATTACCGCCCATCTTTGCTTGAGGAGGAGTTGACATATCTGAGAATTTTCTCCATGATACAACACCTGCAGTAATTCCGTCTTTGTTAAATAAATTACCAAATGGAAATGTAAAAATTGCAACATTAGTTGGTGCCTTTTCTGTTACATGTAGATTTATTCCATAATCGCCAATAAAGTAAAAAGGTCTAATATAGCACGACTTTTTTATTTTATTTTTCTTACAAATTCCAATTACTGCGTCACTGATGATTTTATCGGAAAAATTAAGTGAAATGTTATAAAATTGCCCTGATCTTCTAAATCGCTTAATATGCTCATCTAATCTAAAGACATAAAGATTTTTTACATTCCAATATGCCCTTATTCCTTCAAAAACTGATGTTCCATAGTGAATTGCATGTGTTGTTATTGGAACGTTGGCCTTATCTATTGTTACAAATTTCCCATCAAACCAAACATATTTTGAAAGAGGTAGACCCATAAAAAAATCTCCACCATATCAGTAATTAATCTATTCGGGGAACTATTCTTTGATATTTTCTCTAAAATCTTGAATTAGTAGATGATTCTGATCATTTCATTTGATAAAATACCAAAGTTTGAAGACGTTTTTGATTTATTTAAATTTTCATATGATCAAATGATTGTAATAATTCGAAAACAATAAAGATTTGAAGATAAAAATACTGAAAATATAGATCTGATTTTGATCTGTGATCATTTTTTCTTTTTAAAAATGTATTCTGAACATCACCCATTTTGTGTAATTTTTTTAATTTCACCTGTAGAAATCTAAGTAAATCATCGTTTCCATTATGGCAGCAAAGAAAAAAGCAGCAGCTAAAAAGACAACCAAAAAGGCTTCAAAAAAGAAATAGACTTTTGAAGCTTATTTCATTTTTTCCAGTCTAATCTTTATTTTTCATATTTTTATTTTTCTAAAAATGATCATTTTTTAATTCTACTCAGACCATCCCTCTTTTGGAAATTTCATTCCCAAAACTCGGGTTGTTTTATCTTCCAAATCTGAAAATTTCTTAATTATGTCCCAATTTTCTTTAATAATTTTTTCAACACTTTCTGGAACATTGTTTTTCCAATTTGTTTCTCTTCCTAATGCTGAATCATAGAGACTTTCTTTTACTGCTGCTGCAGATAGTGTTTTTCTTTGTCCTACTTTGGGTTTTAATCTGTATAATTTGAGCATGTATCCTTCTGCTTTATCCCCTGTGTATGAAAAAAAATCTCCTTGTACTCCTTTGAGTATTTGTTTTCGTAACTCCCAAGATCTAGGTGATAATAATGGTGGCATGTATTTTTTAAATGGAACAAAAAATGCATAATCATCTGTAACTAAAATAGAATCACCAAAAATTGATGTAAGCATTTTTTTCCTAATCTCAAAATTAAATGGAAAACTTTTGCTGTTGATTTCTTTATCCCCTGATTTAAAAACAACAGGCATAACTTTTACTATATCTGCATTTTTTTTTAATTCATTAATTATTTCAACATGTGCATTGGTTACAGGATTTAGATGTGCAAGGTATAGAGCAGTTATCAAACTATACTAACTAAAAAAATGTCATATTTCAATGATTGACTTTCTCAATATGGGGACGATGGGACTTGAACCCATGATCTCCAGCACCCGAGGCTGGCAGTATACCAAGCTAACCTACGTCCCCACAGATAAGAATAATTCGAAGATTTTATTTCTTTAAATTGATTAACCGTATGATTCGTATTTTACTTCAAAGCTTCCATCTGAACGCTTGTCATGTTCTGTAACAAAACCTTTTGGTTTTAAGAAATCCATTACACCATCAATTGTTCCTTGCCAACCACAGACATAAAATATTGTATTTTCTTTAGTTATTTCATCACCAACCAATTCTTCTAATGGCGAAACTCCACTGTCTCTTGGTCTAAGAAATGTTTCAACTCTTCCAACCTGACCTGCCCAAGATCTGTTAAACCATTCTTGTGGTCTACTAATTGCTGCCCTGTATTTGAAATTCCATTGATCTTTTCCTTTTGCTATACTTTCATTTTCTAATTCTGTCAGTAATTCTTTGTAACTTAGCTCATCAACATAACTTGCGCCCTGTAAAATAATGATCTCTCTTTTATCTCCAGTATCATGTAGGTGCTGTGCAAAACTTACAAATGGTGCAAGACCAGTTCCTCCACCAATACAAACAATTCGTCTATTGTCTCTTTCTCCATTTGGAAGTGTCTCATTTATCAAAAGCGCTCTACCTGTAGGTTTTAACCATAAAATTTCATCACCTTCTTTTGCATTGAATAACTGTGTGGTCAATCTACCTGGAAGTGGTTTTCTTACCCATCTAATTACAAGCTCGATATATTTTCTATTTTCAGAATGTGATGCAATTGAATATGCTCTTCTGACAATTTTTCCACCTTCTACTGGATTTGTTAATCCTAATGTGATAAATTGACCCGGTTGATATTCTGGAACCGGACTATCTTTTGGTACTAGTCTAATAATTACAAGATCCTCTTTAAGTAACTGAACATATGTGATAGTTGCTTTGTTATCTACTACCATAACGTTACATCCATCCTAATTATGGTTAAATATCTTGTGTTAGATTATACTAGTTTTTTTTCGTTAACCGCTAAACGTTAATAACCAATTTGAAAAACGTTATTCGATCAGTTTACTGATTATTGGGCCGATCGTCTAGTCTGGTAGGATGGGTGCATGGCATGCATCAGATCGAGGGTTCAAATCCCTTTCGGTCCACTCTTCTTTTTACATTACCAAGTAATCTATCTAATTCAGAATCTTTTTCCTTAGAAATTTCTTTAATTTCATCTTTTGCTAATGAATATCCAAGATCAATAATTGCTTGTAGTGCACTTTTTTTAACTTCCAAATTAGAATCAAACAGACAATTATGAATTACTTTTTTTGCTTCTTTTGCTTTGAGATGACCTAATGCTCCTAGTGCATATGCTCTTACCATGGAGCTTTGATCATATGTGAGCTTGATAATATTCGGTATGGCATTAGAGTCGTTTCTATTTGATAATACCAAAGCTACATATCCTCTGATGTTTTTATTTTGAGAATCTAAACTACTAATCAATAAATCTGAAATTTTATTTTCATTTAATACCAGTGAGCTAAATGCTTCTCCTCTTACTTTAATATCAACATCATCTAATTTTACAATTATTTTTTGTATGATTTCTATATTATCTGTAGAAGAGAGAGATTCGAGAATTTTGATTTTTTCTTCACTAGTCCCTAAATCTAAAATTTCTTTGATATTTTTCAAGTTATTCATTAAAATCACCAAATCTAGTTAATAATGGTTCAATATTTTTCATAAAATTTTCTCTAGAATCAAAAAATCTCTTTTAGCTTTAAATTATCCTTAAATACCGAATTTCTTATGTCAAACGAATCCAGAAACACCATATTCATTGGTAAGAAACCATTGATGGCATATGTAACATCAACGCTAATTCAATTGGCAAACTTACCTGCCGTCTACATCAAAGCTAGAGGTCTAAGCATCGGTCGTGCTGTGGATGTAGCTCAAATCATTGCAAGAAAAACAGAAAATGCTGGATACTCTATTGGAGAAATAAAAATAGGCTCCGAATCATTAGAGTCACAAGACGGTAGAACCAGAAACGTTTCAACAATAGCAATTGAAGTAAAGCGAAACAATCTGTAACTGTACTTTACTTGAAATTTTTTATTTTATTCTCTTTTTGAAAATCCATACTTCTTTTCTAATTTTTGGAATTTGGGAAGTTCTACCAGATCATTGAACTGATCAAAATTTACAACTTTTTGTTTAAACTTTGCAGTTGTTCCTGTTTTCTTTAATTCTTTTAAGATATTCATCGTTGCAAAAGTGTTGGCAAACAATACTGAAAGTGGGTATAGAATTATTTTAAATCCTAATTTGTGTAATGTTTCTGCTGAACTAATTGGAGTTGCACCTCCCTCGATCATATTTGCAACAAGCGGTGCATTGATTGCTTTTCCAATTATTTTCATTTCTTCTAATGATCTTGGCGCTTCAATAAATACAGCATCTGCACCCGTTTTTTTATTTTGTATCCCACGTTCTATTGCAGCATCCAATCCTTCGGTTGCCCTTGCATCAGTTCTTGCAACAATTATGAAATTTTTACTTTGTCTTGCATCTACTGCAGCACCTAATTTTTCCGTATATTCTTCTTGTGTTATGACTTCTTTTCCTTTCATATGTCCACATCTTTTTGGCCATCTTTGATCTTCTAGAAAAATTCCAGAGGCTCCTGCTGATTCTAATTCTTTAACTAATTTCCAAACACTTAACGCATTACCATAACCTGTATCTGAATCAACTATAACTGGCACTGAAACTGCACGACAAATTCTTCTTGCATTATCTAGAGTTTCTGTTGCTCCAATAAACCCATAATCTGGCATTCCAAATAATGTAGCTGAAGTCCCATATCCTGTTTGAAACATGGCTTCAAATCCCACTTTTTCTGCAATTTTTGCCCCTATTGCATCATAGACTCCTGGAATGACAAGTGGCTTATCTGCCTTTAACATGGTTTTCAAATTTTTCATGGCTTTACTTTTACAATGAATTATTTATGATTTTAAAAATATCTAAATAAAGACAAAAAACCTATTCTATCTTGATTTCTTTTCCTTTTTTGGTTGTTTTATTTTCATCTATTTTTTTTAGTTCTGACTCTAAGAATTTTTTATACCTTTGAGTTTCTTCATTCGTCATATTTGCAAAATTAGAGTTAAGAATTGAACCTATTGTAGACATCTTTTCTAATAAATCCATTGCAACAAATCTCCCAACGTTGCCTAATCTGAAAAGAACATCTAATTGTTTTCTAACAATGTCATTAATTTTGTCAACGTCTTCTGCAGTTTCTATTCCTTTTTTTGTAAGTTGATATTTCCCATCTTTTGTTTCTTCAATTAGATTTTCATCAAGTAATCTTCCCAATAACGGGTAGATCAAACCAGGTGAGGGTTTCCATATGCCGTTACTTTGTTCAACTGCATAATCTATGATTTCTTTTCCAGTATGTGCTTTCTTTTTTAATAGTTCTAAGATAAAATATCTTGAAAATCCTCTTGGTATTGAACTTCCAACTCTCTGAAACCACTCTGAAATCATAACCAATAATATCGCTAGTGATATATAATAATTTTTTACAATTCTACGCCTCATTACTACATATTTAACCCGCTTTCTAGGTAGTCACTCTAATAAATGGCCGAATCTATCGAATTTGATTTGATAATATGCGGTTCTGGATTGGCAGGTCTAAGGGCTGCAATAGAGGCTGCTAGAAAGAATCCAAAAATCAAGATTGGAATAGTTTCAAAACTTCAAGTTATGCGTTCACATTCCGTATCTGCAGAAGGTGGAACAGCTGCTGTTCTTTTTGACGATGAAGGTGATACAATTGAATCTCATATTTATGATACTGTGAAAGGAAGCGATTTTCTTGCTGATCAAGATGTTGCTGAAAGACTTTGTGTGGAGATGCCAAAAGAAATTTACCAGTTGGATCATTGGGGAATGCCTTGGTCTAGAAGAAAAGATGGAAGAATAGGACAAAGAAATTTTGGAGGTTATAGTTTTCCAAGAGCAACTTATGCATCTGATAAAGTAGGTTTCTTTTTAATGCAAACTTTGTATGACACTTGTCAAAAATATGAAAATATAGAATACCTCAATGAATGGTTTGCAACAGCTATTATTCATGATGGAAGACGATTTATGGGAATTACTGCAATTGAACTTTCATCTGGAAATTTTTATTCCATTAAAGGAAAAGCTTTGATTATTGCAACTGGTGGAGCTGGAAGGCTGTATAGTTTTTCAACATATGCATTATCTTCAACTCCTGATGGTTTGGATATGGCATTACGTGCTGGTATGGCACTAAAAGATATGGAATTTGTACAATTTCATCCAACTGGAATTTTACCTTCTGGAATATTGATCACTGAAGGTGCTAGGGGAGAAGGAGGTTATCTTCTAAATAATAAAGGTGAGAGATTTATGAAAAACTATGCTGCTGAAAAAATGGAGCTAGCTCCACGTGATATTGTTTCAAGATCTATGATGACAGAAATGAGTGAAGGTCGTGGATTTCAACATGAAACAGGTGTTGATTGTATGAAACTTGATTTGAGACATCTTGGTGATGAAAAAATTAAAGAAAAATTAGGAGGCATTCGAGAAATCTCTATTAAATTTTCTGGATTAGACCCTGCCCAAGAACTTTTGGATGTGAGACCAGTAGCACATTATATGATGGGTGGGATTCATACTGATGTTGATGGAGCCACAGAACTACAGGGTGTCTGGGCTGCAGGTGAAGCAGCATGTAATAGTGCTCATGGCTCAAATCGACTTGGTGCAAACTCTACTTCTGAGTGTCTAGTTTGGGGAACAATTACTGGCAATTTGGCAGTTGATTATATTGAAAAAGGTATTCCACCAACTCCTTGGCCTCATCATTTAGTTGTAGCAGAGGAAAAGAGAATCTACGATGGAATTTTCCGAGGCAATGGTGATGCCAATCCATATGAGATAAGACAAGAACTAACTGATACCATGAATGATAAAGCATATGTTTTCAGAAATGAAAAAAATATGGTTGAAGGACTAAAGAAAATTCGTCAATTAAAAGTGCAAACTTGGAAACATGTTGATGACCAAGCAAAAGAATACAATACGAATTTTTCAAATGTAATGGAACTTGATTCAATGTTTAGAGTTGCAGAAATAGTTTTGATTGGAGCTATTAACAGAAAAGAATCAAGAGGCGCACATGCAAGAACCGATTATCCAAAACGCGACGATGCACACTTTTTACATCATACTTTGGCATATTATGATCCAAAAGAACCTATAATGAAAACACATCCTGTAACAATTACCAAATACCAACCAGTGGAGAGAAAATACTAGAAATGACAAACCAAGATGAAAACAAAGAAGGTATTGGAGGAATGATTAATCCTCGAAGATATGGTATTGAAAGAGTTGCATATTTGTTAATGCGATTAAGTGGATTGGGATTATTGGCATATTTTATAGGTCATATTTACGAAACTAGTACAATTTTAAAAGGTCAGATTGGATGGAATGAATTTCTTGCATTAACGCAAACTAATGCAGGTCATGCTATTTTGGCAATAGTAATTGCAATGTGTGTTTTTCATACTGTCAATGGAATTAGAGTTATGCTTGGACATGGCGGAGTTGGCGTAGGAAAACCTGCAAGACCTGATTATCCATATATCCCAGCATCCCAAAATATTAGGCATAAAATGGGTATCTATTCTGCTATAATACTTGCTGCAATTGCAATGATGTATGGACTGGCGGTAATGTTTGGTGAATAAAATGAGAGAAAGCATTATCATGAAAATACACTATGGGACTGCCTTAGCTGCTGTAGCACTTGTAGCAGTTCATATTTTGATGCGTCTTACACAAGGATTTGCAGAATCTCTGGAATATGATAGTGTAATTACAAACTACAAATTCCTACCATATGCTGGTATGCTTGAAATAATCTTGATTTTATTATCTATTCACGGATTTAATGGATTAAGAGTTATTTTGCTTGAATTAAAACAAGGCAAAACATATGAAAAAGCAGTATCGTATGGTTGTGTTGTAGCAATGATTGCATTAATTGGATATGGTACACGAACAATAATAATGGTAAATACGGGGATGACATAGATTGGCACAAACACCTAGTCTAGCAGAAGAAAGCGGTTCAACACCATTTTCTTCCTCACAATCAATTACTCTACGTATTGCAAGATATAATCCCCAACATGATAGTGCCAAGTCATTTATGGAATTTCAAGTTCCATATGAAAAATGGACTACTGTATTAGAAGCAATTCTTGAAGTAAAGAAACATTTTGATCATTCTGTTGCAGTTCGTTATTCTTGTAGACAAGCTACATGTGGTTCATGTGGGATGATTATCAATGGCAAACCAAGACTAGCATGTTTTACAAAAATCAGTGAATTGAATTCAAATGTTATAACAGTAGAACCAATGAACAACTTTCCAATTATTCGTGATCTGGCAGTAAAGTTTGAGAGATTATTTGATACACATCATAAAATAAAACCATACCTTATTCGTGACGATACTGAGATTACAACTAACACAAAAGAATTCCTACAATCCCCAGAAGAATTAGAACAATACATCCAATTCTCTAATTGCATCAAATGCGGATTGTGTAATTCTGCATGTCCTACGATGGCAACTGATTCTTCATTTGTAGGACCTCAAGCATTAGCTCAAGCATATCGATATGTTGCTGATAGTAGAGACAAAGGAAAAGACAATAGACTAAAAATTATTGATGATTCTCACGGTATTTGGAGATGTCATTTTGCAGGTTCATGTAGCCAAGTATGCCCAAAAGGAGTAGATCCTGCTATGGGAATTCAATTATTGCGAGGCTATATGTTAGGATTTAGAAGCTAAATCTTCTTTTTTGGATTCGGACTGTTATTTACCTGATTGTTAATTTGCTCTGCCATAAAGTGGTTTGAGACATTTACTTTCACATCATCAATTCCATTTACTTTTAAAAGATTATCGTGAATGTCTTGACAGATTTTAAATCCAAAAACTGCAGGACAAAATGGACTAGTTAGATGCAAATCCACTTTTACATTACTGCTATTGATATCAACTTCGTCAATTAATTCTAAATCTGTAATTGATGTATTGATTTCAGGATCTACAATTTTTGATAATTCATCAAAAATTTTTACTC
Source organism: Nitrosarchaeum sp. (assembly GCA_009697485.1). GTDB lineage: Archaea > Thermoproteota > Nitrososphaeria > Nitrososphaerales > Nitrosopumilaceae > Nitrosarchaeum. Next base: position 1,335 of record SICY01000008.1, on the reverse strand, counting down.
GAAGCTGTTTGATATCTAAACTCATGTCGGAAAAAGCGTCTATGCTATATATAACCATTCTAAAACCTTAGGTAATGTATCGTTCACGTCTTGGTACTGATTTGAGTGATATTACTTTAGATTATGTTTCATCGATAAATGACGATTCTCAAATAGCACTTTATGATATTTTGGGAAGTCAAGCTCACGCTATTATGTTATATGAAAACACAATCATTACAAAAAATGATGCAAAAAAAATTCTTTCTGCATTAGAATCTTTGAAAAAGGAAAAATTCAATGCTTCATCTGGAGCCGAAGACATTCATGAATTAATTGAAACTCTTGTAATCAAAAAAGCAGGTATGGCAAGTGGTGGAAAAATGCATACTGCAAGATCACGAAATGATCAAGTCACTTTAGATATTCGAATGAAAATTCGTGATGATATTAACATTATTTGTAATTGTTTACTTGATACAATTGAGGCACTTGTATCTTTGGCAAAAAATCATCAAAAAACAATAATGCCTCTTTATACACATTTACAACAAGCTCAGGTAGGCTTGTTTTCACACTATCTGTTGGCTCAGGCAGATGTATTGTTTAGAGACTTTGATCGTCTTTATGCTGCATTTAGTCATGTTAATCAAAGTCCTCTAGGAGCAGGACCTGTTGGCGGAACTAGCATTGCAATTGATCGACATAGCACTGCCAAGATGTTGGGCTTTGATGGAATAATTGAGAATTCCCTTGATGCCACAAGTACACGTGATTTTGTTGCTGAATATGTTGCAATGATAGCAATACTGATGACTAATCTCAGTAGAATTTCTGAAGATTTTGTAATTTGGTCTACCTCTGAATTTTCCTTTATAGAATTAGCTGACGAATTTACATCTCCGTCAAGCGTAATGCCACAAAAGAAAAACCCTGATATCTTAGAATTAACAAGAGGAAAAACTGCAGAGGTAATTGGAAATCTCACTGCAATTCTAACTACCATCAAAGGATTGGCTTCAGGATATGGACGTGATCTGCAACAAATCAAATCCTCTATTTGGTCCACATCCAAAATTTCGATTAGTGCATTATTGATTTTAAAATCTATTCTTCTCACATTACATGTTAATGAAAAGGAAATGAAAAAGGCTGCCGAATCTAGTTATATTATTGCACTTGACATTGCAGAGAAATTAGTTCAAAATGGAATTCCATTTCGAACAACTCACAAAATTGCAGGAGGTTTAGTACAGATAGCACACCAGTCCAACAAATCTATGAATAAACTTAGTATGAAAGAAATTTCAAAAGTTGCCCAGGAAACAAAAACTAATCCAAAATTGATAATGGAAA
>SICY01000070.1 GCA_009697485.1 Nitrosarchaeum sp. | reverse complement strand
GTCCTACCAAAAATCCAACCAAATTTAGTATGTTTTCTAATAGAAATTCCAATGATGTTTAACAATTCACCAATCTAATTATTTTAATCTGCTGAATGATTTTACAATGTTGTTAATCCCATTCATCTAATGATCCTGCAGACTGACCTTCAGTACTGCCCGTATAATCTCCAAGAATATCTGAATATGTTGTTTCATTATGTGCAACAAATTTAACATATTCTCCATAACTCATATCTAAATCACAGTTTTCACATTTTACAAAAGAAAAGTCTATTGATAATTCTGCAGTTTTCTTACATTTTGGACATTTTATCTTCACACTTAATTTTGCGTTTGTTATCTATTATTACTTTACATTCAAACGATTGACTAACATTTACTATTTCTAATATTTCATAGTCTAGTTCCTCTGATGCTGTGACTTGGTCATACTTGGTTTCGAGCCACAAAAAGAGTTTGGAAACTAATGCTGTTAATTTATCTAGTTAGAATACCTACTGTTTTAATGATTTTTTTTATTTTCAAAAGCAAATCAATAATAATTAAAACTGGCAAAACCAATTATTAGTATGGACAGAGATAATTTTTGGAAAAAATATTACATGAAAAACACAGATATAAAGATCACTTTCTCCGTATTTTTTTCTTTTATTATTGTGTTTACCTCTTTATTTATTTTCTTAAGCATCGATAATGATTCTGTTAACCACATAAACCATTTTGATTTTGGTCCATTAAACCTTGATCCTTTATCTAAGAAAATATTTCTTTTCGGCTCTAGTCAAATTATTCGATTAAATGCAACTTTGATTAATGAGAAGGTCAAAATGATCGATGACACATATACTGTTTATAACTTAGCAGAGAAAGGATCTAATCCCACAGATACACTCCCATTTATTGATGAATTTATTTTAGAAAAACCAACAATTATTTTTTATGGGTTCTCTTATCGTGATTTTAATGTGGAAAAAATAGAATCTAATATACTTCCTGATCCTAACCATGAATTTACAAAAATAATCGAGAATATAGATCCAAAATTAAACACTATCAATCCTAAATCAGCTACATTAAAAATAATTAGAAATTCTTTTCAAAATGAAGTTATTTTTCCTGACGATACTGATGAAATAATTACTATTTTGAATGATACTCAATTACGCAACCAAGTACATTTGTCAGATGCACCTAAATTACATATTCCATCGTCAGATGTGAATAAACGGGTGAAAGATATGGAGAAAATTATCTCCAAAGTACAAGATAATAATATCAAACTAATACTTTTTGTGGCACCTTTAAATGAACATTATTTGGAAATTATTCCAGAATCAGAAAAAAATTCATTTAATTTGATAGTACAGGAGTTATCCAAGAAATACAATGTAGAGATATACGATTATTCCGATAAATACGTAGGACTTCCAATTTGGGCTGATTTGGTACATGTTGCATATAATAAAAATGCCATTATATACAGTGAAGATGTAGCAAAAATTATCATAAACGAGATAGGCAAGTGAAGAGATAATGAATTTTGCTACAATTGATTTTGTTATTTTCTTTATTGTTGTGTTAACAACATTAGCCATTATAAAATATAGAAAATTTCAATATCTTTTCTTATTATTCGCAAGTTATTTTTTCTTTTATTATTCTAGTAACTACTTGATTGTTCTCCTAATTTTTACGACAATTTGGGATTATTATTTTGGAAGCATGATATATAAGACTAAAACCAAAAAAGCAAAAAAAATAGTTTTGATAATTAGTCTTGCAGGAAATCTTGGTCTATTGGGAGTATTCAAGTATGCTGATTTTACAATAACACAACTAAACTTTCTTGGGCAGCAGATGCACATGGGAATGCAGATCCCAATGTTGAATCTTGCTCTACCAATAGCAATTTCGTTTTACACATTTCATTCTATTACGTATACTGTAAGCATCTACAGAGGTCAGATGAGTCCAGTCAAATCATTTGTGGATTATGCAATTTTCGTAGCATTTTTCCCTCAATTGGTAGCAGGACCAATCTTGAGAGCAAAAGAGTTTTTGCCACAGATTAGAGAAAAGGTAGAAGGTCTTGCATTAGGTACAAAATTGCGGCCCATTATAATCCAAGAATCAAACCTCAAATTTGGCATCACGTTAATGGCGTTTGGATTTCTGAAAAAAATGTTTTTTGCAGATAATATAGCACCATTTGTTAATGAGGTCTTTGCCAACCCCATAGGTTCTGATTCCTTTATCATAATTTTAGGCACTATCGCATTTGCCATTCAAATTTATGGAGATTTTTCAGGATATGCTGACATCGCAATAGGTGCTGCCTTAATAATGGGCTTTAAGATACCCATCAATTTTAACAAACCATATTTTGCTACATCTCCTGCTGATTTTTGGAGAAGATGGCACATTTCATTATCCACATGGTTACGCGATTATTTGTATATACCATTAGGTGGAAACAAGAAATCACATCTTAGAACATATTCTAATCTACTAGCTGTCATGGTTCTTGGAGGCTTATGGCACGGAGCCGCACTCAATTTTATATTTTGGGGGGCATTGCATGGCTCATATCTTGTGGCTCATCGATTCTTTACACATTACTTTCCATGCATCACAGATTCATCTTTTTTCAAAACAAAAATGGGAAAAATAATCTCAATCTTAATAACGCAATATTTTGTATTTTTAGCATGGATACCATTTAGAGTACAAAATTTTGATTACATGATATATTCAATTCAAAAATATGTTATAATTGATTTTGAAACTTCTAACATGCTTTCTTTTACCATTCAACACAAACTACCAATTTTTTTCATTATTGCGTTTTGTTTTATGTCTTTCATATCTTATTTAAAACCCAATCTAATTCAAACGATATTAGGATTTAGGCTACGGTATTGGACAATATTGATCACATTTACGATGTTTTTGATCGTATTTTTTTATGACGGATATCCTGAAGACTTCATTTATTTTAAATTTTAGTAAATATCTAATTAAAAATACACACAAGTTTTGTAATCAGTTTATGTTTCAAAGCATAAAATGCCTTTATGGATAGTTTTAAGGTTTTGATAAATTTGATCGTTTAAACTAAATGAACAAATGCATGTGGAAAATATCTCAAAAGTAATATTATAATATTGTGATAATGTCAAAATGCCAATTTTGCCAGTAATTAGTATAATGGGAGTTATTTCAGGATGATCTTCACTTAACTAATTTTTATAATTATTGAATAAGACGTATACTTTGTCATTTGATTTTGTTCTATCTATTTCCTCTTTGAGTTCATCCATGATTTTCTGATGAGTTTTGTTGTAATTTTGCTTACAAAACTGATTAAATTGATTAAGAATTGAACTCATGTGATTCTTTTTAGCTCTATCCTGTATGTTGTTTAGATACTGCTCTACAGTTATCCTGCTTTCTAAATATGACCTGTAACTAGTCTAAAATCTATAGTAATAAGAAACTGTAAAGTGTAAAGTATTCTGTACTTTACATTCAATAAAAGATAAAAGGAGTTCTTTCTTGCTACCTTCTATGAGTCGAACTTGTACAAAATGTAAAAATTCTATCCTTGATAATGAGGAACTTGATATGGTTGCTGAGAAATATCCTGTTTGTAACAAGTGCTGGGCTGAATGGAAAGAATATCGTGTAATGGTGATGAATGAAATGAGACTTGATATGTCTATGGCAGATCATAGAAAACTATTAAAAAAACATGAAAAAATCTTTGCTGGTGTACTTTCTCCTGAAGGAGAAATAGTAGACTATACTAATGAAGACAATAGAAAACCAGATAAACGTCCAGACGCCTAGAACTTCAAGTATTTTTTTGCGTTATCTGGTATAACTATCATTAATTTTCTTTTTCGCTCTGCATCAAGATCATTAATTATTTTCTTAATTGTTTGCGAAAGAATGTCTTTTTTTCCTTCATCCAATGTTAAGAAAATCTCTAATATTCCATCTAAATTAAATGCAATTAATTTTTGTGGAGATTCAGAAATCTCATTGATATAACCCGAAAATAACCCATTTCTCTGTTCTTCTGACAGTGTAGTTAAAATTTCTAACCATGTCTTGAAAAGTTTTGCAAAATTTGGAAAAGGAATTGTAGGTCCAGCTTCCAGAGCATTATTGATAATTTCTTTTTTCTCTGCTTCTGTCATTGAAAAAAATTCAATCATCCTTTTTTTCAAAACAGGTATTCTAAGAAAATCTGGGAGATTTGCCAATATTACTATAATATTTCCTGCATAGTTTGGTTCTGTCAACGATCAATTCTATTTCTAATTGAATATTAAATCATCTGACAACACTTCAGCTTAAATAAACGGAATTCAAATTTGAGAATATGACTTTGACTGTTGTTGTTGGTGGATTTTTTGGAGACGAAGGTAAAGGAAAGATAATCTCATATTTAGCAATGAAAGATAACCCAAAAATTATTGTTCGTGGTGGTGCTGGTCCAAATGCAGGTCATACAATTAGAGATGGTGATAAAATATACAAAGTCAGAATGCTACCAAGCGGATTTTTGAATAAAAATGCAAAAATGATGATTGGTCCTGGGGTTGTCATTAACCCTGCTGTTTTATTAAAAGAAATACAAGATTTTGATACGTCTGGACGTTCATTTATTGACAAACACTGTGGAATTATTGAAGAAAGTCATATCGCCCGCGACTCTAAGGGTGAACTAAAAGAAAAAATTGGCAGTACTGGTTCTGGTACTGGTCCTGCAAATGCAGATAGGGCAATGAGAATTTTAAAATTGGCAAAAGACATTGATTCTTTATCTTCATTAATTGTAGATGTTCCTGCTGAAATAAACTCTGCACTTTCTCTAAATCAAAATGTATTAGTTGAAGGAACTCAGGGCACGTTTTTATCTTTATGGCATGGGACATATCCTTTTGTAACTTCAAAGGATGTTACTGCTTCTGGAATTTGTGCTGATGTTGGGCTCGGACC
>SICY01000069.1 GCA_009697485.1 Nitrosarchaeum sp. | reverse complement strand
GTGTGTATTCGTTTAAGCCACACTGTGTATATTATGACGTATGAAAATATTCCCAACGCAATAAAAAATGCAGAGACAGCATTTAGTGCAAAATATCCATAAATTACAGAAACACAACTTACCGCCAATCCATAAATCAAAACATGTGATGATTTCATTCTACCAGAAGGTATTGGTCTGGTACTAGTTCTCGTCATTTTTGGATCAATGTCTTTGTCATAGTAGTGATTCAGTGCACTTGAACCAGCAGAAGCCAATGCACCTGCGATAATGATATGCAAATATGCCAAATGATCCAATTGTGGCGCATCTGGAACTAGTTTGTTTGCAGCATACATTGAGGTTACAGCAGTGATCACTAGTAAAACAACAATTCGCGGTTTGGATATTTCCATTATTTCCTTAAAGCCCAATCTTACTCTATCCAAATCAGAAGACATTTAATTTATTCGACGTTGATGATCTGTGTTATTTTCAAAAGGAATAAGTATCTCAGTTCTAACAGCTAGCTTGAATGAGCAATTGGGACCTCATGATGCCAGGCATGGGATTGACAGCTATAGGTTTAGCCGGTGTAACAATATCTTATTCAGGAATAGCTCATACATTTGTAGACGGAATGCATGCATTGACAGGCCTGACCATGTTTATTGGACTGATCTTTTTATCAACAGGTATCTTAGATGGAGGCATCTCAACTAGCAATAGAGCCAAAGCAACTACACTAGTAATCATATCAATTGCATTAGGATTTGGAACATTTGCATTAACAATGAATTCATCAAATTATACAATTACCCTAGTAGGACTATTAATGGCAATTGCATTTCCATCAATAATCATAGCATATCTTGCAATGAAGATGCCACAGTATGCTAAACCCGTAGGAGTAATTGTGGCACTAGCAGGTGCAACAGGAATTATCGTGTGGTTTGCATTTGGACTAGTCAGTCCAGATACTTACATGATTAATGAGCCAATCGTAGAGAAGGAGAGAAAAGAAATACAATTGGCAGGTCCAATATTTACAATTACAATTTTAGAGAATTCATCTATACAAGGAAACCCAGATTATGAGCCAGATGTGGCACATGTTCCAAAAGGACATACGATAAAATGGACAAATGCAGATGCAGTAGCACATACTGTAACTAGCTCAGTTGACTTTGGGGACACATTTAATTCAAATATGATCAATGCAGGAGAGGAATTCACACTTGATACAAGTAAACTAGCATCTGGTGAATATGAATACATGTGTGTGGTGCATCCATGGATGACAGCAACATTGATCATAGAAGAACCAAAAGAAGATGTCAAGGTATCAATTCCACAAGGAGCAGGAACTCAACAAATAGGACAAGTCTATTTTGATCCAGAAGTAATTCAAGTTCCAGTTGGAACTACAGTGATTTGGGAAAACACGGATGATGCAATACATACAGTAACTTCAGGTAATTCACAAGAAGGAGCAAATGGATCATTTGACTCAGATATGATTGCGGCAGGCGATTCATTCAAGTTCACATTTAATGCTCCAGGAAAAGAAGACTATTTTTGCATGGTGCATCCTTGGATGGCAGGTTCTGTTGAAATACAATAGACTTGCAAAAAATCACCATATCAGAATTTCAAAAAAAAATCCTTTCAGAACATGCAGATAATGAAAAACCAAATGAGTCATGTGCCATATTATTTGGCACAGTAGATGGTCAAAAAACCATAGTAAAAGAAATATTTCTTACAAAAAACATAGACGAATCTCCAGTTAATTTTACAATTTCAAATGAACAATTAATCAAATGTTACAAAACTGCAGAAGAGAAAAAGATGGAAGTTGTGGGCATTTTTCATTCACACCCAAATTCTGAGGCATATCCGTCAAACACGGATAAAAAATTCATGTACAGCAATCCAGTTGTGTGGGTAATTTATTCAGGAATATCAAATGAATTCAAAGCATATGTGCTTGAATCAAATGTTTTAGAAATTTTAATTGAAACGTAAAGATCAGTGATTTTGATAGTATTTTCAAAGAGAATCTTTGTTGCAATGGTTTGTTCTATAACTTTGAAATAAGTTACCTGCCTCACTTGAGGATCTTTGAATTAAATATCCCCTTTTTTTAAACAGAGTTATGGAAATTCACGTATACGACACCTATGTCAAAGCCAAAGATGGTCATACCATGCACTTTGATGTAATTACTGGTGAGAAAAATCACGATAAAGCCCTAACATATGGCAAAGAGTGGTTAAAATCAGTTGATGAAGCAAGTGCAACAATGACAACCAATGAATGCCAATTCTGTCATTCACAAGGTGCACCAGAGCCTGTTGAACGGGCAATTAAGGAAAAAGGTTATTTCATCCAAAAGATGGAAGGCTGTCCTTAAACATCTTCTTTTTTAATTATTTTGATCTATATTTTTTAGGTCAATCATTTTCTTTAAAGTATGACAGAACAAAAGTATTCAAAGTGGACAGTGGAAGGAGATAAAAAAACAAAATGGATTTGCGGGTGTTTTCAAACAGCAGATGACTATTTTAAATTCTGTAAAAATCACAATGACATTTTGAAAAAAGCGATTCAAACACAAGTAGATGAATTGGATTTGATTCTAGTAATAGAAGACTAGAGTGCAAGTATTGCTATAAACGCAGATACAAAGACAATTGCAATTGTGTTTAGTAGTTTGATTACAGTGTTTAATGCAGGACCTGCTGTATCTTTGTAAGGATCACCAATGATATCACCGACAACTGCTACTTTGTGTAATTCAGTTCCTTTGTTTCCTTGCATCTCAACTAGTTTCTTTGCATTATCCCATGCACCACCAGTGTTTGCCAAGTGGTATGCCAGTGGGAGTCCAGTAACTACGGCACCCATTAACAAACCAGCTACAGCAGTTGGTCCTAAGAGAATACCTAAGATAATAGGGGAGACAATGGCAATGATTGCAGGTTTCCAAAGTTCTTTAATTGATGCAGCAGTTGCAATATCTACGCATTTTGCATAATCTGGCTTTGATGTTCCTGCAAGAATTCCAGAGTCAGATTTGAATTGTCGTCTTACTTCGTCTACCATTTTTCCTGCAGCACGAGATACACCGTTGATAAGTTGTCCAGTAATAATAAATGGAATCAATCCACCAACTAACAGTCCAACAATAACAGTTACATTTGTCAAACTATAATTCAAATCCAAAATTCCTGCAAAGATATGTGAAGCTTCAAATTGAAATGCCTGTATCATGGCAAGTGCAGCCAATCCAGCACTGGCAATGGCAAATCCTTTGGTTACTGCTTTAGTGGTGTTTCCTACAGCATCGATTTCATCAGTGACTTTTCTGTTTTCTTCACCCATTCCAGTCATCTCTACAATTCCACCTGCATTATCTGCAATTGGCCCAAATGCATCAATACTAAGGACAATTCCTGCAAGACTAAGCATTGCCATTGCAGTTAATGAAGTTCCAAAGATTCCATACAATACTGGGTCTGTACCTTCAGGTGCAGCACTTGAAGCAATACTAAATGATACAATAATTGCAATAATTAATGTAATCATAAACGGTCCAGTTGATTGCATTCCTTTGATAATTCCCATCAATGTAAGTGATGCATATCCCCACTTTGCAGATTCAACAATATCTTGAACTGGTTTGTATTTGTAATTTGTATATCTGTCAGTAATCTTTTGAATTACTGGTACTAGAATCACACCAATCACAGTTGTTCCAAATAATGCATATGCTATTGTTGTTTGTCCAAGGAAATAATATGTAAATATAAAATTCAGAATAATTGCAATTGTAGCAGAAACATAAAATGATACATTCAGTGGTTTCATAACATCAGTGATATTTTTAGAACGAACTATTACAATACCAATAATTGATGCAATCATTCCAGAGGTTCCAATTAAAATTGGATACATGAAAATTTCAGGAGCACCAATAAGTGCAGCGATAAGTAAGGAAGCTAGTATAGTAACAATATAAGACTCGTAAACATCAGAACCCATTCCTGCAGCATCACCTACATTATCGCCAACGTTATCAGCAATTGTTGCAGGATTTCTAGGATCATCTTCAGGAATATTGGCTTCTACTTTTCCTACCAAGTCTGCACCCATATCGGCAGCCTTTGTAAAAATTCCACCACCAATTCTTATGAATAATGCAATTAGACTTGCGCCAATGCCAACACCGGCAATTGTGATTGGATTAGGATAAAGCATGTAAAGTCCAGTAATTGCCAAGAGTGCCATTGCAGGAACTGCCAGTCCAACAGTTGCTCCACCTCTAAAGGCCATAGCAAATGTCTTACCCAATCCACTGCCACTTAGATGAGCAGCTCTTACTGCTGCCTTGACAGTAATTTTTAATGAAATCAATCCTGCAACTGCTGAAAGTGTTGCACCTACAGCAAATGCCAAACCATTTGAAAATCCAATAAAGTACCCAATAATGATTGAAAGTGTAATTGCTATTGGAATGATAATCTTCATCTCTCTTCTCAGAAATGCAGCAGCTCCAACTTTGACAGCGTTTGAAATCTCCATCATCTCTTTAGTGCCTGAAGGCTGTTTTGTAATCCAAGTAACTATAATCATAGCAACGATAAAAGAAGCAATGCCAGCCCCGATGGGCAGAATTTGTTGTATATCCATGCTATAATTGGCTTGCCTGAGGCTTGGAAATATAAATCATTGAGGGATTTAATTTCTTTTTTGATATGGCAAAAATGTTTTTCCGCGTAGTCCTTGTCTTACTAGCTTGTTGAATCGTTTACCATGTGCAAGATATGGAAATCTCATGTGGATTAATTCGTGAACCAGAGTATTTTCCAAAGTTTTTTCATCAGGAATTTTTCGGATATTAATGAAAACCAGATTATGTTGCAAATATGAAACACCATAGTATTTGTAAGCAGATGTTCTTCTGCCTTCAGTCATCTTTTTTGGCATGTCAAGTACTTCTTTGGTAGTTAGTAGAATTTTAGGCTCAGATATAGAAAAGCGGTTTGAGTAAATACCAATTTTTTCTAATATTTGCAATTTTAGTTCAGGATCTAACTTCA
>SICY01000068.1 GCA_009697485.1 Nitrosarchaeum sp. | reverse complement strand
TGGTAGGACCAAGAGGATATTGGCCAGGACGTGATTTGTACAAATGGATGGCAGACCAAGATTTCCAATGGTTTACAATGCTAGATGTTGAAGAATTGGGAATTGACATGATTGCTAAGGAAATAGCAGATAGAGCTAATGATGGAACCGATGCAGTTTATCTTAGTTGGGATATAGACTCTTTTGATCCTTCTTATGCACCAGGTACAGGTGAGCCGGAACCAAATGGTCTTACCTCAAGAGAAGGAATGAGAATGGTAAGATTATTATCAAAATCATTTGATCCTAATAGATTTGCAATGGATCTTGTGGAGGTAGCTCCTGCTTATGACGTAAGTGATAACAGTTCATACAACGGAGGTATCACATCTGGACTTGGACAAAGACTCATTATAGAACTATTAGCTGGTTTGTCACTTACAAAGCGAGGTTTACAAAATGGTGATCCTGTACGACCACACAATTACCGTGGAACTGGAAATACATATCACTTTAGTGATGGCCCACGTGCACAAATTCCAAAGCGAGATTGATCTACATCAAGATAACAGTAAAAGGAGAACCAGATACCTCTCCTTTTACAAAAGTTTACCAATATTCTAGCAAATCAGATGAGGAAATTTTCATTAACTCGGCAATTATGACAAAAGATAGACTAGACAAGAATCTTAAAATCAATATCAACGAAGCTATTCTTGTATATTCTTCGTTTATTGTTTCTGAACTTCGTAATGATATCCCAATTGAACAAATTCAAAAAAATGCATCACATCTCTTAAGTTCAGAACAAGTAATGATCGGAGTTCCTGAAACTTTGAGAAAAATGTCTTTTGAGGTCATGCTTGATGATGGACACATGAAGTTTATTGTTTTGAATACACCAATCCAAATTTCGGGTTATATTCTAAAATCTACTTGAATTAAAGGTAAAAACTATGATAGAAGAACTAATCAAACAACTTCCAACAGCAACTCCTCTTTTTGTACTTGTTGCTGGATTTGTGATAGGTCTTTTTCATGCCTTTGAACCTGATCATGTTGTTGCTGTAGCAACACAAAATTCAAAATCAACACAAAAAAGTTCTTTATCATTTTTTCAGCAGATTCGCTCAGGCGCTATCAAAAGCTCAATTCTAGGCGCATTATGGGGAGCTGGACATACTTCCTCACTAGTTCTTGTAAGTTTGTTAATTTTTGTATTCTCGATGAATATTCCAAATGAAATGTTTAGTAATTTTGAATTTGGAGTAGGTGTGATGCTTGTGATTCTTGGAGTCTTTACATATCTTAATCGAAGATTAGTTGGAGAAAAACACATTCATACTCATACTCATGACGATGTAGTTCATACACACCCTCATGCACATGATAAAGTACACAGTCACGGACACAAGTCGTACATTATCGGTTGCATTCATGGACTAGCAGGAAGCGGAAGTCTAGTGGTTTTGGCACTTTCAACATTGCATGATTTGCAAACTATTTTATCATTTATTCTGGTTTTTGGAATAGGATCAATTGTTGGAATGATGTTGGTAAGCAGTGCTATAGGATTACCGTTTTCACTTTCAGTTTATTCTGAACGAATCAACAAGATTTTGCGTTATTTAGTTGGCTCAATTAGTATCCTAATAGGCATTGACATTTTATACAATATTGCAATGAGTGGGACTTTTTTTGGATTGAACATTACCAGCATCTGACCCTACAATGATTCCAAAATCATAAAATGGATGCAAGTCTTCTAGTGCAGATCTTTAGAGCAAATTCAAAATTCTGCATAAAATACTAAACTAAGACAATTAAATCCTATCTTCTCCTCAAGTTTTTCGTATTTCATGAAAATCTGAATGGAGTATTGTTTTTCTGACTATTTTTGTTATGTCGTAAACTAGTCGAATAACATCCCTTGTTGTATTTCCAAGAATTCGTAACAATATTCCATTTTCTTTTGTCATAGTAGACCAACCAAACTCAATTTCTGAAGAATTTTTAATCTCATTTTCCAAAGTTTGAATTATTTTTTCGACGTCATTTCTTTTTGCCAGAATATACATAGTGGCTGTAATTTGTTTTTGTTCTAATACTCCAAAATCTTGCAAATTCATTTTTTTAGGCTCGATTTTAGTATAATCTGTAAATCTTAACTCATCTTTGTGATTTTTTCCTATTGACCTGAGATAACATATCTCATAATCAAAAATTTCCCCCATGCCAATTCTTCCAGGGCTTATGATTTCCGAGTAAATCATTGTAGCATTATCATGCACTTTAAAATTGATCTCTTGATAGAATCTAGAATTTTTGTAGGGGATTATCTGGTCTGGAATAAATTCAAGATAAGCACCATCATCAAGTGATACATTTATCACTTGAATTGCATTACTGACATTCATACCGTAAACTCTTGTAGCTCCCTGTGTTGTTATGTGGGCTAATGCATTTTTTTCCAAAATTATATCAATCAGGTATTTGTCTCCTTGTAAAATTCCACCGGAGCTAGATACAATATACACATGAGTCATCTTGGGCTGAAACTGATCATAGTACATCTCCTTTTGAACACTAAGTGGGAATGCCGATTCTTTTTCCTTTATTCTTGTTTTTCCAGAAGATGGCTCTATGTCCAAAACTATTTTCAGTTTACCGTTTTTTCCAGACTTGCCTACTTCAAGCTGTTTTATTTCTTCATTGTGCTGAAGCATTTCATCTGACATTTCTTCAGTGTTTAAAAAATCTACTCTGTCCATTTACTTTTGCCTATTTGATAGTGTAACTTTTGGTGGACTGTCAAAAAGAAGATCCCTGACTATGTATTCTGTTACCTTGTCTATTCCAGTGTTATTTTTACAATTGACAAAAACATGCGGTTTGTCTTTGCGAATATGCACTGCATCTTGTTGCATTACATTAAGGTCTGCCCCAACTTGTGGTGCAAGATCAATTTTGTTTATCACAAGAAGGTCGCAGCTTTCTATTCCAAGACCGCCCTTTCTTGGATATTTATCTCCCCCAGCAACATCAATTATGTAAATAACATAATCTGCAAGGCTTGGACTAAATGTGGTAGTAATGTTGTCTCCACCACTTTCTATAATGATGAGATCTAACTCGGGATGTTTTTCCTCAATTTCTTCTATCACTGATATGTTAATTGACGGATCTTCTCTAATTGCAGTGTGTGGACATCCTCCAGTGGCAATACCAATGACAAGATTTTCTGGCAATAATCCTCTATCTGTTGCCAAATTCTTTCTCATCCTATCTGCATCTTCTTTTGAAATGACATCATTTGAAATTATACTAATGCTGTATCCTTTGGCTGCCAATACTGGGACAACTTTCTCAATTAACATGCTTTTGCCAGAACCTACGGGTCCTCCAATTCCTAGCCTTGGTATTCTCTGAGTCATTTGCCAAACTCCTTTGTTTACGTAATAAACATCTTAGAATCCATTTTTTCATGATGCATTTGTAAAATCTCCAAGTGAGGTGCAAATTGCCAAATATCTTTTGTAGATTTATCTAAACTCTCACTTACAATTTGACTAATTAGCGGCTTTAGATCATGAATTATTTTTTGAGCTTGATAGTGCTGAGTTATTCCCATTCTTGATGCTGCACCAACTATACTTACTATGAAACCATACAGAAACATCAAACCTGCTTTCTGAGGGCTTATTCCCAATGCATTTGTGCAAAGACCAAAACTAACTGAATACGCTCCGTTTATCATTCCTTTTTTATAAAATTCCAAATATTTCTCAAGAATCTCATCATTGACAAATTCATTGACACATCTTGCTAGCTGAATTCCAGACCTCTTTGATGCTTCTCTTACTTCTTTGATATTTTTCATCGAGTTAATCTTCATATCGATCTCTGATATCTTATCAAATTCTTTTGTACTTGCAAATTTCAATGCATTTATCATCACTATCAAATCTGTGGGACCAATCTGTTGTTTTAATTGCGTCTTGATAATTCCTATAATTTCAAGCTCTGTGATTTTTTTATTATTTTGAAAAATACTTTCAAGACCATTTGAGTTGGCATAAAGTCCTGTGGGAAAAAAAGAATCTGATATCTGCATCATTGCCAAATCTTGATGCATATCCTCAATGCTCATGAACATTCATCCTCTGGTCTGGCATGTAGATTTTTTCTTCAATACTCATCTCTATTTTTCCTATTATGGGAGTGAATAGTCTTTGAAAAACTTCTAATTCTGATTCTGCTTGTATGGGAAATGTCACAGTTCTATCTTCTAGTGAAATTGGTCTGTGTCTGTTTCCAATTATGTGACCCAGTAATACCATCAATTCAAAAGAATCCTCTTTTGTTTTTACTGTAATAACTTTTTCCGGAGTCTGATAAATAACTATGAAACTTTCACCATGATTGAGAATATCACCATGCTGTAATTTGGAACCACGTTCCAATACTATGGAAACATCTGTACCTTTGTCTGTTGTTCTACGAAGTCTATTTTTCTCTAAATCATTACGTGATATTTGTAATTTTTCAAATGTTTTTTCCTTTAGAATCTGTGATCCGTTTTCAGTAAAAATATTTCCTACAATTGATACTGAGCTTAGCACGGTAAATCTACTGTGTGCCTCAAGTTATCTTTTCGTATTTATGGGTTTCAAGTAATAAATAGAACAATTTCATATCTAATTGTATGATGTTTACCCCTAAAGATCTTGATAAACTCAGTATTTTTGTTGTAGCACAATTGGCACAGAGACGCAAAGACAGAGGTTTGAAATTAAATCATCCAGAAGCAGTTGCATTGATTACAGATCATATACTTGAAGGTGCACGTGATGGAAAAACAGTTTCAGATCTTATGGTATCTGGAAATAAAGTGCTAAGAAGAGACGATGTATTACCCGGCGTATCTGAACTTATTCATACAATTCAAGTTGAAGCCACATTTGAAGACGGAACAAAACTTGTAACAGTACATAACCCGATAGTGTAAAAAATGATTCCCGGAGAATATTTTATTTCAGATCAGCCAATCATTGCTAATGAAAATAGGAAGACTGTAAAAATTCTAGTAACAAGTACTGGTGATAGACCAATACAGGTGGGGTCGCATACTCATTTTTTTGAGGTAAACAAAGCACTATCTTTTCCTAGGAAAAATTCCTACGGATTCCATCTAAACATTCCCGCAGGTACATCTGTTAGATTTGAGCCAGGTGACTCTAGGGAAGTAGAACTTGTAGAGTATGCTGGAAAAAGAATTGTCTTTGGATTT
>SICY01000067.1 GCA_009697485.1 Nitrosarchaeum sp. | reverse complement strand
TTGTAAAAAATGCAAGTCATTTATCGCACCAGGAATAAATTCCAAAATTCGTCTGGGTAGAGCATCAGTAAAGTCGATCAGAATTTCATGTAATCTATGTGGGCATACTTATCGTAAAATAATATCTCAATGATTTATAAGACGATTCTCGATTTTTTTACTTTATGGCAAAGGTATACGATGTACCATCTGATGTATTGATTAGTAGGTTAGCCGGCATTCTAAAAAATGAAGACATTCCTGCTCCTTCTTGGGTTCCATTTGTAAAAACTGGTGCGCATGCAGATAAACCACCTCAAGATAGAGAATGGTGGCATACAAGATGTGCATCATTAATGAGAAAAATTTACCTTCATGGCCCACTTGGAATTAATGAATTAAGAAAAATTTACGGTGGTGGAAGACCATCTGGATACGGTGCAGCTCATCATAAAGATGCCGGTGGTGCAATAATTCGTAATGCAGTTCAAGGATTAGAAAAACTTGGATATATAGAAAAAGTTGAGAAAAAAGGTCGTGTTATTTCAAAACAAGGAATGCAAAAACTAGATAGATTATCAACAGAAATTCTAAATGAACTTATCACTGAAAACCCTCAGCTGAAAGTATACTCTTAGATTTAAAATGAGTTTTCCTGAATCAACTGATCCTCACGATAAACAAAATCATGACCTAACTGCCCAAAAAGAACAAATCCTCAAACAGATACTTTCGCCAGAAGCAAGAATGCGATTAAATAATATCAAAATGGTCAAACCTGAATTATCTGATCTTGTAGAGCAGTATCTTATTGGAATGGCGACACAAGGAAAAATGAATTCACAGATTAACGATAATCAACTCAAACAAATTTTGTTATCAATTCAACAACCAAAACGTGATTTTAAGATAAGTCGTATCTGATCTAAGAAAATATAATTAGGGGTTAGACTCAAAATTATTCATGAAAGGCATAGTTTATGAAGAATATGCACCTGATGATAATTTTGCAAAAATTTTAAAAGTAAAAGAAGTACCTGATCCAAAACCTAAAGCTGATGAGGTAGTTTTCAAGGTCAAGTCTGCTGCTCTAAATTATAATGATATCTGGGGAATGAGAGGAGCACCAGTACCAGTTCCATTACCCCACATTTCTGGTTCTGATGCAGCTGGAGATGTAATTGCAGTTGGTGAAGATGTACAAAATATCAAAGTTGGTGATAAAGTAGTTTCACATTCTAACATGTCATGTAGAGTATGCAAAGCATGTACTGATGGTAGAGAATTTGATTGTGTTAATAGAATAATCTGGGGATTTCAGACCGGTCCAAATTGGGGTGCGTTTTCTGAAATTACACATCTCCCAGAAGTTAATATTTCAAAAATTCCACAAGGCGTAAGCTATGATGAAGCAGCAGCTGCCTCTATGACCCTTTTAACATCTTGGCACATGCTAGTTGGAAGAGCAAAGATTCGACCAGGACAAACCGTCTTAATTATGGGTGGTGGTTCTGGGGTCGGAAGCTTTGGAATTCAAATTGCAAAGTTATACAATTGTGATGTTATTGCAACTGCTAGTCCTGATAAGTTAGATAAATGTCTAGAACTAGGCGCAGATTTTGCAGTAGACCACAGAAAAGAAGACTGGTATAAAGAAGTAAGAGCAATCTCAAAGGAATTAGCAAAGAAAAAAGATGAAGCACCAGGAATCGATGTATCCTTTGATCACATTGGTCAAACCCACTGGAATCAACAACTTACACTACTCAAGTATGGTGCAACATTGGTATCATGCGGTGCAACAACTGGATATGATGCAAAAACTGATCTTAGACATGTATTCTTTAAAGGAACAAACATTCTTGGTTCAACACAGGGAACCAAAGCAGAGTTAGATCAAGGTCTTTACTGGATGGGTCAAGGTAAAATCAAAGCAGCAATAGACTCTGTTTATTCGTTTGAGCAAGCAGCTGAAGCACATACTAAAATGTTAACTGGAAAAGGACTCTTTGGCAAAATCTTAATGAAGCCAGAAGATACCTAGTCATTTAATGACACATCTTTTTAGAAGTCTCATTTTTGTTCCCGGAAACAATTCTAGATTTTTAGAAAAGGCAAAAAAACTTCAAGCTGATATAGTATGTTTTGATCTGGAAGATTCTGTACCTGATGAAGAAAAAAAAAATGCTAGAAAACTAATTCAAACTGCGCTAAAATCTCATTCATCTTATCTTGCTTCAATTTTTGTCCGCACAAATTCTCCAAAATCTGGGAAAATTCTTGATGATCTCAAAGAAGTAATTCAACAAGGAATTGATGGAATTGTAATTCCAAAAGTCAACAATGTTAATGAAATCAAAAAAATTGAAAAAAATCTTTTGTTATTAGAAAAAAATCGTAATCTAAAACCAATCCAAATAATTCCTTCTATTGAATCAGCAGAAGGAGTAGTCAATACATACAACATTGCATCTTGTAGTAAACGAATACCTGCAGTTGTTTTTGGAGTTTTTGATCTCTTGAATGATTTAGGAATTGAATACACAAAAGATCCTGAAGGGAGTAGATACTCTAGAACAAAGATTCCTGTAGATGCAAAAGCAGCAGGAATACATGCTATTGATGCTATTTGGCAGGATCTTAATGACCCTAAAGGACTTGAAAAAGATTGTAAGATTGGAAAAAGTCTGGGGTATGTCGGAAAAAGCATCATACATCCTGATCAAATTTCTATAACCCATAAAATTTTCTATCCTAGTAAAATGGAAATTCAATGGGCAGAAAAAGTCTGTAAATATTATTTGAAATCTATAAAGAAAGGAAAAGGCGCAACAACCATAGATGGAAAGATGATTGATGAGGCTCATTTCAAACAAGCCAAGGTACTACTTGAAATTATAAAAAATAGTTCTATAGTCTAATATTTTAACAAAATTATTCTGAAGATATTATTATGAGCAAACGTGTAACAATAATGATTGATGAAGATCTAGACAAAAAAATAAGACTTCGTCAAGCAAAACTAATTCAACAAGAACAGACTTCATACAGCTATTCTAAAGTATTGAATGAAACACTTAGAAAAGCTTTAAAATAATTTTGTGTATTTTATTACTAGTCTCTTACTTAATTTTTCGAATAGAATATAGACATGATATTTCATTATACTAGTGATCCAAACTGATTAATCTACTTGATCCAACTGTTGTAATCACCAGAATGTTTGAATCTGGAAAATTTGATGATATGCACAATTATTGTACAAAGTTACTAGAAACTAATCCTGATGATATGGTAGCCTTACAAAATTCTGCATTGGCTTTATTGCATTTAGAAAGATTTGAAGACTCGATCATTTATTGTGATAAAGTCTTAAAAATAAAAAATTTTGATATTTATGCCTTAAAAAATAAAATTTATTCGCTCGAAAAGTTAAAGCGATATGATGATGCATTAACATGCTGTAAAATTATTCTTGATATCGATGGTAATGATATATGGACACTCAATAGTATGGGTTTATCATTAAATGAATTAGACAGACATAAAGAAGCTGTAGACTTTTACAATAAAACACTAAAACTTGATAACAAAGACATTACTGCATTGATGAATAAGGCCATCTCTCTAAATCATTTAAGAAATTATAGAGAATCTATAGAATACTATGATAAGGCACAGATGGTAGATCACAGTTTACATGAAGCATCTATTGCTAAATCTAAAGCATTTGAAAAATTAGGTATGGAAGATGAGGCATTTTTAGCTGCACAGGGAGTTTTAGTTAAAGACATGGAACAAATCAAAATTGATGCCAAAACAAACAAGTGTTCTGTTTTTCATCAATATTGTCAAAATGAATTTGAAGAATTAAAAAATAAAAAATCAAATTTACAATAACAAGAAAATCAATTTATACAAAGAAATTTTACACAATAAATGATGTTTACTGGAATAGTTGAAGGCATTGGAAAAATTGAGAAAATTTCAAAAAACACTAAAAATAGGAGTGCTATTCAAATGACTGTAAATTTAGGAAAACATGCAAAAGGTTTGAAGATTGGACAAAGTGTAGCTTTGAATGGTGTTTGTCTTACTGCTACAAAATTATCTAAATCTAATTGCATTTTTGAAATGATAGAAGAAACTACACAAAAAACTGATCTAGGAAATCTAAAACCTGGCGACATTGTTAACATTGAGCGAAGTCTAAAAACTGGTGACAGATTAGAAGGACATTTTGTTTTAGGTCATGTAGATGGAGTTGGTACCATTAAAAAAATACAAAATAAACCTAAAGAAGTGCAAGTTTGGTTTGAAGTTCCCAAGAACTTATCGAAATATGTTGTAAAAAAAGGTTCAATTGCAGTTGATGGAATCAGTTTGACAGTAGTAGACGTTAAAAATAATCTTGCTTCTGTATGTTTGATTCCTCATACTATAGCAATAACTAATTTCAAAACAAAGAATGTTGGCGATAAGCTTAACATTGAAACTGATATTCTTGGAAAATACATTTTAAAATAAAATTGATATTCTACTACTTTTATGGTAATTACCAATTTTATAGTAAACTTTATAATTAGTTTACAGATGATTTTTCATATATGTCACTTGAATCAGGACTTGAATCACTAAAACGAGGTGAGTTTGTATTGTTATTTGACTCTGCAGGAAGAGAAAATGAGATAGATATGGTAGTTGCTGCAGAATTTGTAACACCTGAACATGTTGCAAGAATGCGTCAACATGCTGGTGGTCTTTTATGCATTGCAATTGATCATAATTTTGCAAATTCTTTAGAATTAAGATATATGCATGAAATTTTAGCAGAATCGCCAATTTCAAATAAAGAAATGATCATGGGGCTTGCTCCATATGGTGATCATCCCACATTTTCAATTTCTGTTAATCATTATCAAACTTATACTGGTATAACAGATAAAGACAGATCACTAACCATAAGAGAAATGGCCAATATTTTTAGTGTTGAGAACAAACAGAAAAAATTTGCTTCTTCTTTTAAAACTCCTGGGCATGTTCCGTTATTAATTGCATCAAAAGGACTATTGGCAAGAAGACAGGGTCATACTGAAATGTCTGTTTATCTTACTCAAATTGCAGGTTTAACTCCTGTTACTGCAATTTGTGAAATGATGGATGCTCAAACTTATACTGCATTATCTATTGATAAAGCAGAAAAATATGCAAAACAAAATGCAATTCCGCTGATTGATGGTAAAGAATTATTAGAATTTGCTAAGGTGCATTAATTTTGAATATTGCTATAGTGGTTTCGGAATTTAATGAAAAAGTGACATCTAGGATGCTTTCTGTAGCTGAAGAAAAAGC
>SICY01000066.1 GCA_009697485.1 Nitrosarchaeum sp. | reverse complement strand
GTGAAATTACCAGAGGTTCCAATTTGACAAAAATTGGATTAGAGATTCACAGTCAACTTACAAAGTTAGAAAGTAAATTATTTTGTTCATGCAAGGCAAATTATAGAGAGTTTGAACCAAATACTAACATCTGTCCTATTTGTATGGGGTTACCAGGTAGTCTTCCTAGATTAAATCAGAAAGCTGTTGAAAAAGCAACAATGATTGCAATGGCACTAAATTGTAGTACCCCTGAAAAAATTGCATTTTTTAGAAAAAATTATTTTTATCCTGATTTGCCAAAAAATTTTCAAATCACCCAACTAAACATCTATGGTGATACGAGTGTTGGAGGCGCTGGAGTTATTTTGGTTGGAGAAAAAAAGATACGTATTACCAGAATTCAGTTAGAAGAAGATCCAGGTAGGCTAATTTATGAGGGTAGTTCTGAAAAAAACCTAGTAACATTAGTGGATTATAATCGTGCAGGTACACCTTTAGTGGAGATAGTAACTGAGCCTGACTTTGAAAACCCAAAAGAGGTAAGGGAATTTCTAAACATACTATCTGATTTGTTGGAAAATCTTGGAGTATCTGATCCTAGTCTGGAGGGAGCAATGAGGGCAGATGCTAACGTATCAATTGAGGGCGGAAACAAAGTAGAAATAAAAAATATTGGCTCCTTTCATGATTTGGAAAAAGCAGTTCATTTTGAAATTACACGTCAGCAAAGTTTGCATTCACGAGATATACCAATCATTCAAGAAACACGTCATTGGGATGATAAAAGAAAGATTACAATTTCTTCAAGGTCAAAAGAGGAAGATCTGGATTACAGATATTTTCTAGAAGGTGATATTCCATGGGTTAGAATAGGTGATGAAGTTAAAGAAAAATTAAAATCAGAAATGCCTGAGAGTATTAGTTCTAAAAAACAACGCTATATCTCAAAATACAATATTCCTGCACAGGTTGCAGATGTACTTTCATCTGATAAATTTTATTCAGACTTATTTGAGGATGCACATACAAAAGAAAATGCCAAAGAAGTTGCAAACATTATCACCACTGACTTGATGGGATTGGTAGATACAAGAGAAAAAAGAGAATCCTCAAAATTAAAACCAACTCATCTAAAAGAGATAGCTGATTCAATACAATCAGGTAAAATCGCAAGAACTTCTGCCAAAAATGCACTATATGAAATTGTAAAAACAGGTAAGGAATTATCTAATGTGATATCTGAACTTGATCTAGGTAACGTATCTGATGAATCTGAATTATTACAAATTATTGAATCTGTTATTTCTGAAGAATCCCAAGCTGTAGAGCAAGCAAAATCTAATCCTCAAACTATCAATTATTTGGTAGGAAAAGTAATGCAAAAGACAAAAGGAAAAGCAGATCCAAATGTAACTTTGAATTTATTAAAAAAGAAGATTCAGTAATTTTATGGCTGATCTTTCTTTAGAAGACATTGAATTTATCAAAATATTGGCAAATTCTGATTCGGTCATACTCCAGGCAGGCATGAACGAGGCAACAAGATACAGACTAGATGCCCAAATAGGCGTAATTTTACGAGAATATTACAGAGAAAATACAATGAACACAAAAACAGGATGGGTAGAAAAATTTGAAAAAGTTGGCATTACTGAAGATGATGGTAAAGCGGCAATTGCATGTGCCAGAAGATTAGGAATTGATATTTCTTGATCTTACAAGTCTAGAATTAAAAAAATAACATTTCCATTAAACTTAAAATTGTTAAAATTATCTTTAATGATATTTGCTTGACAATAATCCGATATTAAACAGCATCCAAGATTGACTGCATATGTCTATTTTTTCTGTTTTTTAATTTGTTGTAGAACCATTGGCAAAAATGCACCAACATCAGTCACTATACCCAATGCTTGCCATGTTCCCCTGTCCATAAGCTTGGTGACAGTTGGCTGATTGATATCAACTACTATAACTTTGACATTTGCGGGCAACATATTTCCAGTTGCAATGGAATGCAACATTGTAGAAATCATAATCACCATATTTGCATCCTTGAGAATTTTTTTGTATTCTCTTTGTGCTTCTGTCACATCTGTAATTACATCAGGTAATGGACCATCATCACGAATAGAGCCTGCCAATACAAATGGAATTTTATTTTTTACACACTGGTACATTATCCCACGTGTTAGTTTTTTTGTTTTAACCATATTCGCAATAGAGCCGGCACGAAAAACTGCATTTATCGTATCCATATGATTTCGATGTCCATGGTATGCCAGAGTAGCATCATGAACATTCATTCCAAGTGATGTTCCCAATGTGGCGTATTCTATATCGTGAACTGCCAAAGCATTTCCAGCCAAAACCCCGTCAATAAATCCCAATTTGATCAATTCTGCAACTGCGTCTGCCGCACCGGTATGAACTATGGCAGGACCGCCGACAATTATGATTTTTCCACCAGCCTTTTTCGTCTTGTAGATATCTTCTGCCACTTTATTTGCAATGTGCTGAGTTGGTCGCTCACTGGAGCTAGAGCTTCCCATAAATTCAAAGACATTTACTCCCTCTCTTGGACGCTCAGGTGGAGTAATTTTGATTCCCCCCTCGCCAACTATTATCTCGTCTCCTTTTTTTATATCCCTTACAGGTACACAAAATGCCCTGCTATTTTTAAATACAATACATTTGTCCATCATCATATTTTCAACTTGAATCCATTTTTCATTATGGAAAACTTGGGTATGGTTATTTGTGGTGCTGTAAAAATCATCAGGCATCACCATATCTTTTGGTGATTTTTTTAGCAAAATTTCTTTTTGTATTTTTGAGACTGCGCCTTCTCGATGAATTGTTTTTAAAATTTCATCTAGATGTTTTTGATTTTTTCCAGTAATGGATAGTCTGGCATATGATGGATCCTTTTTCTTTTTTCCAATATTGATTTCTTCTACTTGAAATTCACCCTGAAGATCCATGATTTTATCAAATATTTTTGTGAGAATTGATGAATCAATAAGATGTCCGCTAACTTCAATCTCTTGAGAAAATTTTGCCATTTGTTATTCTAAATATCATGATAACAAAAGCTTTACGCTGATTTTTTTTGACTATACTTGGTAAAAAATTGTCAATCTGACTAAACAGGAAGTATTACCTTACCTTTATATTCCAAAATATCGTCTTTTTGAAATAAATTCTCGAGAATTTCTTTTTGCTCCTTTGTAACTCCCTGAACAATTGTTTTAGAAATCCCATTTTTATCTACCAGTGCAAGTATGTATCCGCTGTTATCTGTTAAAACAAATCCTGCTGATTCATCAACAAATGCGTAAAGATTTTCCTCCCCAACTGGCTCCCATACATTTGATTTGTTATCCCTCAATGCAAGTGCAGGCATTGCCTTACCGTTGGTTAATTTGTTTAGATATTCTCTTGCACTTGCAACTCTTTTTTGCCCTGTTTTTAAAGCCAGAAAATATTGCACTACTCAAAGAAGATGTGATTGTTATAAAAACAATATCTCAAAAGACTGTTATATCTTCTAAATCTAATAAAATCATGCCTCTTACAAATAATGTGATAATAAAATTAAATGAAATCACCACCATGATTGAAGACAAAAGTAATCTAAAAGAACAAGAAATAGAAGAGATCAAATCTATTTTCAGAGACATTCTCAAAAGTGGTGAAAGGTATGATGTAGATGACATTGAATCATGGTTTGAAAATGAAGGTAGTTGGTCAAACAAGGCATCCAGAATTAGAGTGATAAATCTCTCCCACTACATTCAAGACAAATATGAACAAACAGCAAGACTACGAATTATTACCGATGATTAAATAAGATTGTAAAAATTAAATTTCTAATTGTTCTAAGAGTCTTCCAACTATCAGTGCATTTTCCTTTCTTTCATCTAGTATTTTTGCCCCTCTTTGGTTTTTTGTTTTATCACTGGAGGAAATTATTTGGAAATATTCTTCATCCAAGTCGTTATTTGCTTGTAATCTCTTGATTACTTCAAAAAGAATTCCGATGACTTGTTTTTGTGCTTCAATTAATTCATCTTTACTTTTTTCGGACATGATTTATTTCTCTAATATTTTACTAAATAATTCCAATAATATTGGATCCTTTATTTCATTTTTTGCAGAATTAAAAAAAGAGTCCAGATTTTCTTTAGAATATCCTTCATTAGAATAAATTTTTGCCTGTAATGCCAT
Source organism: Nitrosarchaeum sp. (assembly GCA_009697485.1). GTDB lineage: Archaea > Thermoproteota > Nitrososphaeria > Nitrososphaerales > Nitrosopumilaceae > Nitrosarchaeum. The sequence continues at coordinate 1,203 of SICY01000066.1, read as the reverse complement.
TTCCAACTTGTCTAGTTGATGAACGATTTTTGCTTCTTTAGATTCATTTGATTGGTATTCCTCCCAAAGATTATCATATTGTTTTTGAAGTGATAAAGGTAAATCATTTAGAATTTTTTTCATTGCGTTGTTTTCCAAGATTGTTTTTTCTTCTTTTGAAATTCGTTCTGGAGTAATATCACCTGTTGTGGATTCTGCTAAATCATGCAAAAGAATCATTTTTAAAATTTTTCCAGTATTATGATTTTCTAAATCTGAAAAGATCATTCCCATTATGGCCATAGAAAATGTATGGTCTGCAACAGATTCTGGTTTGTCTGTTGATAATTTATTAATCCAACCTTGTCGTGGAATTTTTTTTAGATTTGCAGATGTATGAAAAAAATCAAGAATCATGATAGTAGAATTTTCTGCATGTTGTATTTCGATCCAAAATTATAATGAATGATATCTGCATCGTGGTTTAGTTTTGGGCTATCTTCAAATGAATAATCATAATACCGAAAAATAACATTAGCCAATAATCATATTTACAAGTGAATGGTAATATATAATTCGAACAACATAATAGTTTAAGATATTTTCATACAATATTGAAAATTTACACAAAAACAGGGGATGATGGAACTACAGGATTACAAGGTAATTCCAGGGTATCAAAATCACATCCAAGAATAATTGCTTATGGTACAATTGATGAAGCAAATGCAGTATTGGGAGTCATATCCTCTTATGAATTAGATAAGGATATTGCAGCGCTGTTAAATTTAATTCAAAATGAATTGTTTATAGTCGGTGCTGATCTTTCAAATCCAAAATTGGAAGATAAAAAAAACAGAGTCACATCAGATATGATATATAATTTAGAAAAAAACATTGACAAATATGAAGAAGAGTTGTCTCCTCTAACTAATTTTATCTTGCCTGGTGGTAATATTGTAGCATCTCAACTTCATCATATTAGAACAGTTATTCGAAGAGCTGAGATATGCATCGTACTTTTAAGTGAACAAGAAAAAATCAATAATGACTGTATCAAATATGTTAATCGTTTATCTGATCTTTTTTTTGTTTTAGGGCGTGTATCAAATAAAAGAAGTGGACACAATGATATTATTTGGAAAGTCTAGTTTTTAGTTGACTGTTTTCTGTGATTCATTTATTATTATATAGATTAATTCAGGCTCTGTAAATAATTGATTT
>SICY01000065.1 GCA_009697485.1 Nitrosarchaeum sp. | reverse complement strand
CAAGCCATTTTAGTAAAAACTAGAATTGCTAATTCTGTTTTTCTAATTTTGAGATCAAATTCAATTTCTATATAGTGATAAGAGAACTAACTACTAATTGCTTTGTTTGAATTTAAAGATGGACTTGAAATGGTGCCTATCCAACAATTTACCCAAACATCTGGATTTGGATCAAAAACATCACATTCCAGACAAACTCCTACTTTCACAATGGAGAAAATTGTAGGTGCAACTCCTCTACTTTATGCAGCAGCTGATGAAGCATATGCAAATGTATCTGGAGAATATTCGACAAAAGACTTCACTGTTACAGTATTTGTGGCTGTAGGAGGAGATGGTTATCGATCTTTTGAATATAAGAATTGTCTCATAACAAACTACGTTGTAGTAACAAGGTCTGATAATGAAGAAGGATACACTGGAAAAGGGTTTGCTGTTGTAGATCAATTTACTTTTGAATGTAGAGGTTATGAACCACTCAATCCTGCTATGGATAAACTGAAGGTTGTTGAACACGCAAATCTAATCAGTTCAAGTGATCTAAGTTCTACAGACAAATGGGACCCGGAATTTTCTACCCAAAAATAACATCTCTTTTTATTTTTTATATAACGTTTGAAACATTTGATCGTTTTGTAGAATTATCTGAAATATTGCTTAAACTTTTTTTTATAAACAAACTCTATTATTTTCTATATAGTTGAATATATTAAATGGTCAACATCTTTATCTCCCAAATTATCTCATTTAGCTCATGGGAAAACTGTTTTCTTGGATGAAATCCAATGATAAAGAATTGTTAGCAATTTTTGATAATTTGGCAAAAAAGGCAGTAGAGACCGCTGAAGCGTTAGTTGTTTTATTTTCAGATCTTAGTAATACAGAACAACATACAAAAATCAAAAATCTTGAAAGTGAAGCTGATGTTCTTACCCGTGATATTTTTGAGGAATTAAATAAAACATTCATCACTCCTTTTGATCGTGAGGACATGCAAAGAATTGCTTCAAAAATAGACGATGTAATTGATTTCATGGATGGAATTTCTGCACGAACGCGTAGTTACAAAATTTCTACTCCACCACCATATGCTCTTGAAATTGCCAAAGAACTCGTAAATGCAACAAAAGAAGTAGAATACATGATATCAAAATTAAAAAATATTAAGAATGCTGAAGATATGATAGCCCATTGTAGGAATACTGGTAATATTGAACATGTTGTGGATGAACTGTATAGGAAATCTATTGAAAAACTCTTTGAGAGCAATGACGCTATAACAATCATTAAACTAAAGGATATCTATGAAACAATGGAAACTGCATCTGATAGATGTGTGGATGTTGCAGATGTCATTGAAGATATAGTTTTGAAATACGCTTAGTGGTAATTATGTATGAATTAGCTATCGGTGCAATAATAGCAGCACTGATTTTTGATTTTATCAATGGATTTCACGATGCAGCAAATTCAATTGCGACCGTTGTTGGAACTAGGGTGTTAAAACCTATTCATGCAGTAACTCTTGCAGCTGTTGCAAACTTTGCTGGTCCTTTTCTTTTTGGAGTTGCAGTTGCAACCACAATTGGAAAGGGAATTATCAATCCTGATTTTGTAACTATTCATATTATCATAGGTGCATTATTTGGCGCAATTGTATGGAATATAATCACTTGGTGGTGGGGACTTCCTTCTTCTAGTAGTCATGCTCTTGTAGGTGGTATCATAGGGGCGGGTATTGCAGGTGCAGGAACACACGCAATAATTTTTGGTGGACTTGAAAAGGTAGCAACAGGAATACTTGTCTCTCCTATAGTGGGATTAGTTGGTGCATTTTTACTTGCAACCCTGATTATCAAAATATTTGCAAAGAAAAAACCCGCTAATGTGAACACTGTTTTTGGTAAACTACAGCTTGTATCTGCAACATATTTTTCATTGACACATGGAGCAAATGATGGCCAAAAAACAATGGGAATAATTGCACTAATTTTGTTAACAGAAGGTGTGATCACATCATTTGAAGTACCATTCTATGTTGTGTTGATTGCAGCGATTGCAATAAGTCTCGGGACGTTTTTTGGGGGCTGGAGAATCGTAAAAACCATGGGAGCAAGAATAACACAACTAAAACCCTATCAAGGATTTGCTGCAGAAACTAGTGGTGCAACCATTTTAGCTGTTTTGGCACACCTTGGAATTCCTGCTAGTACAACACATGCAATTTCAGGCTCTATTATGGGTGCAGGTGCAGTAAGACGTGTTTCTGCGGTTAGGTGGGGAATAGGTAAAAGAATAGTCTGGGCTTGGATTATCACAATTCCAGCTAGTGCTGGAATTTCGTATTTGGCAATGCTTTTGATCAACCTTTTTGTATGACGTATTTTCAAATTTTGCTGCATGATATAAAATGAAAAAAATTCTTTTTGTCTGTGTTGAAAATGCTGGAAGAAGCCAAATGGCTGAAGCATTTTTTAGAAAATACATGCCAAAAGGATTTGAGGCAATAAGTGCTGGAACAAAACCAAGTATTCATGTAAATCCAATTGTTTTACAAGCAATGAAAGAAATTGATATTGACATTGAAAATCAAATCCCCAAACATATCTCACAACAAATTATATCTGAATCTGAAAAGGCAATCAACATGGGATGTATGGATAAAGCATCATGTCCTACTCTATTTATGAAAGATATTCTTGATTGGCAAATTCCAGATCCAAAGGGAAAATCAATAGAAGAAGTAAGAAAAATACGTGATCAGATAAAAACAAAGGTGATGATTTTAATTAAATCACTTGAGGAAAATGTCTAATGTCGTATTCAAACTTACAAATTTTCACCGTTGAATTAATTGGAACATTCATTCTTGTTGTGTTTGCAACTGGCTCTATTGTTTATGATGTGCAAACAGGTGGAACATTAGGGATTGCATTTGCAGCAATTGCACCATTTATTGCATTAATAATAGGAATTTATTTTTTTGGAAAAATCTCATTAGCACATTTCAATCCTGCAGTGACAATTGGCTATTACATTACAGGACATATTTCAAAAATTCAAATCGCATATTATTTTGCTGCAGAGATTATTGGAGCTTTGTTTGGGTCTCTATTTGTTATGAATTTTATTGGCACTGGAGCAAATCTTGGAGCAAATGCACCCAATCCTGATTTTCCAACATTTTTGATTTTTTCAGTTGAGGTTTTAGCATCTGCTATGCTGATGGCTGTGATCTTTACCGTAGTTTACACAAAAGGACTCAAAGGATTTGGAGGAATTGCAATTGGTGGAATTGTTGGCTTGGATATCTTTTTTTTGGCTTTTATTTCCGGCGCTTCTATGAATCCTGCCAGGGCATTAGCTCCTGCATTATTCTCTGGAGTGTTGGATAATTTGTGGCTATACTGGACTGCACCTTATGTGGGAACTATAATCACCGCGTTTCTATTTCGAAACAAATTTCATCCACGAAAATAACCTATGAATTATTACGAATAATAATGACCCAAATTCCAGTTGGTTATTGTCTAATTCCCAAAAATTATTTAATGATGCTAAAAAAGTAATTCCATCAGGTGTAAACAGTCCTGTTAGGTATTTTGAACCGTATCCATTCTTTACCAAAAAATCTGATGGTGCTTACATCTGGGATGAAGACAAAAACAAATACATTGATTTCTGTAATGGGTATGGCGCATTACTGTTAGGACATCGACGAAAAGAAATTCTCAACGCCGTATCAAAACAATTAGCACAAGGAACACTGTTTTGTACTCCAACTGAGTCTGAAATAGAACTGTCCAAATTAATTATTGGTAATTTTCCTTCAATTGACAAAGTTAGATTGGTAAATACAGGTGGCGAAGCTACAATGACTGCTATAAGATTAGCTCGCGGATTTACAAAAAAGAAAAAAATAATAAAGTTTGAAGGATGCTATCATGGAGCCCATGATTCTGTTTTAGTAAAAGCAGGTTCTGGTTCTGCACACAATGGAATTTCCATATCTGAGGGTGGGTTGGACGAGGTTTCAAAAAACACTCTTGTTGTACCGTATAACAATTTTGAAGAACTTGAAAAAACTATAACAAAAAACAAAGATGTTGCTGGAGTTATAATTGAACCAATCTTAGCTAATATGGGATTAATTTTACCTGAAAAGAATTTTCTCTCTGAAGTTAGAAAAATTACAAAAGATAACGACATTCCTCTAATTTTTGATGAAGTTGTAACCGGATTCAGAGTATCTCCAGGTGGTGCACAACAACATTTTGGAATTAAATCAGATATCACCACGTTGGCCAAGGCATTGGGAAATGGATTTACAGTTGCGGCAATAGGTGGAAAAAAAGAAATAATGGATTTGCTTTCACCAGGCGGTAAAGTTTACCAAGCCAGCACGTATGCTGGAAATCCAATTTCAGTCAGTGCAGCGATTGCATCAATAAAAACAATAAACAAAATAAAAAACAAACTATATTCAAAACTTGAAGCGTATAATGCATTACTGACTCACGCGATAGGTGATATGGCTAATGACATGAAAATACCACATCAAATCAATTTCACATCCTCAATGTTCCAAATTTTCTTTACAAGCAAGCCTGTCATAGATTATACATCATCTAAGAATGCTGATGCAAAAAAATTCCAAAAAATGTTCTCTGTTTTGTTAAAAAATGGTGTTTTTATTGCGCCGTCTCAGTTTGAAGTTGTTTTTCTATCTGATGCACACACACAAACTGATCTAAATTATACAATGAATGCTTATCATACCGCATTAAAATCGGTGAAGAATTGAAATATGTGATTGGTGCAAGAGGCAGTCAATTATCCCTTGCACAAACTAATTGGGTAATATCAGAACTAAAAAAAATAAACCCCAATACTGAATTTGAGATCAAAATAATAAAGACCAAAGGCGATACTGATGCAAGACCGTTATTTACAATTGATCAAAAAGGAATATTTGAAAAAGAAATTGACAGAGCAGTTGCAGACAATGAAGTAGATTTTGCAGTACATAGTCTCAAAGATGTACCTACACAATTAGTTGAAAACTTGATGTTGTCTTCTGTTCCAAAAAGAGAAACAGTAAATGATATTTTTATTTCATCTGATGGCACTGATCTTGATTCTATAAAACCTGGTGCAGTTATTGGTACAAGCTCACTACGACGTGCCGTACAAATAACAAGAAAAAGATCTGATGTTACAGTTCGTCCAATACGAGGAAACATCGAAACAAGAATCAAAAAAGTACTTGGAAAAGATTTTGACGCAGTTGTTCTTGCACAAGCAGGAATTACACGATTAGGTCTTGATGTTATATTTACACAATTATCTGTTGAAGATTTTTCTCCATCTCCTGGACAGGGTGCACTGGCTATAGTTTCAAGAAAAGATGATTTTGATACAATTTCAATGCTGAAAAAAATTGAAGATGCTGACTCTAGATTGGAAATCGAGGCAGAGCGTTCTCTTTCTGACTTTGTTG
>SICY01000064.1 GCA_009697485.1 Nitrosarchaeum sp. | reverse complement strand
AGGAAAGTTAGGAATAGATTATTTTTTTGATTTGTTTACAAAAGCTGTCATTCGCTCTTCTCTATCAGAATGAGTAAAACAATTTCTCCAAGCAAGAAGCTCAATTGAGAGTCCAGTATCAAGATCTGCATTTCTTCCTTTGTTAATTGCAACTTTTGACATTTGAACGCCCATTGTAGAGTTTGCAGCAATTTGCTGTGCCATTTTCAAAGCTTCTTCTTGTAGTGACGCAAGTGGAACCACTTGATTCACTAGACCAATTTCCTTTGCTTCGTCTGCTTTGATCATTTTACCAGTATAGACAAGTTCTTTTGCTTTTGCTATTCCCACAATTCTCATCAATCTTTGTGTTCCGCCCCAACCAGGAGGAATTCCAATTGTAACTTCTGGTTGACCAAGTCTTGCAGTATCTGCTGCAATTCTAATATCACAAGACATTGCAAGCTCGCAACCTCCACCAAGTGCAAAACCGTTAATGGCTGCAATTGTTGGCTGTCTTACAAGCTCAACTGTAGAAGTTACAAGCTGCCCTGTCTTTGCATATGCAACTGATTCATCCGGAGAAATTTTTGACATGTATTCAATATCTGCACCAGCAGAAAATGCCTTTTCTCCTTCACCAGTTAAGATAATTACTTTAACACTGTCATCTTTGTCTAGAGCTTCAAAAGTTTTGATGAGTTCTTTTGCAACATCAATATTCATGGCATTGAGTTTGTCAGGTCTGTTTATTTTGACAGTACATATGCCATCAGAAGTAGATGTGGTAACTAGAGACATGATAATTTCCAAGGTGTACGGAACTTAAATGTTATCTATTTTTGCGAGAATTTTCCCCATTGAGATAATGCAGATGCAGCTGTAACCCAAGTTCGAAGGTCACTGTAAACTGGAATATTATTTGCCTCAATCAATTTTGTCATTTTTTCAGTATATGGACCGCCATTACCTCCAGCAAGAATTGGTTTCTGTTTTTTATTTGATAATTCAGTTAGGTATTCAACTATTGTTTCTTCAAGTGGATCATCTTGGAAAACAAACCAAGGCATAGCAATGTCGATATTCTTTTCGTCAAGAAATTGCTGGATGACAAATTTATAATCATCTGCATTTGCACCGCCGCCTACATCTGCTGGATTACCATTATGAATTGGAACAGTTGGTGGGAAACGTTCCTTCATTTTTTTGAGTAGTTCTGGCGACAACTTTCCAATAGTAAGACCTAATCTTTCTAATTGATCAATTCCGCCAATCATTGGACCAGCACCATTACTTGTCATAGCAACACGATTTCCCTTTGCAGGAGGTTGCCATGCTAGTGCCTTTAAGACTCCAACTAGTTCTTGATAACTATCAACTGAAATAATTCCTGCTTGTTTGAATGCTCCCATGATGATTGCATTTGAACCACCAAGAGAACCTGTATGTGATGCAGCTTGTTTTGCACCTGCTTCAGATCTTCCACTCTTCCAAATTACGATTGGTTTATTTTTTTCTCTCATTACACGTTTAGCAGTATTGATGAATTTTCTACCATCACCAAATCCTTCAACGTATAATCCAATTACTTTAGTTTGAGGATCATTTGCAGCATACCATATCATATCTGCTTCGTCTACATCAGAACGATTACCAAAACTAATCATCTTGGATAAGCCAAACACATCAGCACTTTCTAACATACTAATTCCCATGGTTCCACTTTGTGAGAAAAATGCAACATTTCCTAATTTTGAACGTACCATTCTTTCTTGTCCTTGGAATGCACAATCAAGACGATTTGCAGCATTAAACATTCCAATACAGTTTGGACCAATTACACGGATTTTGTGTTTTAGAGATAATTCTTTTACTTCAGCTTCCATTGCAGCTCTGTCACCACCAAGCTCTTTTCCTCCACCTGAAACGATTACAACATTGTGAATTCCTTTATTTGCACAAGTATTCATGATTGGTCCGCATTCTGCAAGATCAATACAAACAACAACCAAGTCAACTTTTTCGGTAATTGCATCTAATGATGGATAACATTTGATTCCAAGAATTGACTCTTGTTTAGGATTAATTGGATATACTTTACCTTTGTAATCTTGTTTTCCAAGTGCAACTAATACAGAATTACCAATCTTTCCAGGTGTTGCAGATGCCCCTACTAGTGCAACAGATTCTGGAGTAAAGAAGGACTCCATTGATTCAATGTTTGGTTTAGCTTTTGAGATAGAATTCTTTTTGATTTCTTTATCTAGAATAATTTTTGCATCTACTACAAAGTGGGATTTTGGATAAACAACTACTGGGTTAAAGTCAATGCTGTTGATGTAATCTGCATTTTCCACGCCTAGTTTTCCAATTTGTACAAGCATCTTTGCAACCATGTTTGTATCAATTGGTTCACTTCCTCTGAATCCTTTGAGTAATTTTGAGCCTTTTAGTTCATTAAGCATAGATTTTGCATCTGAAGGTGTAATAGGTAGCATTCTGAATGCAACATCTTTCATAACTTCAGTCATAATTCCACCTAGTCCAACCATAATTACTGGACCAAACTGTGGATCGTTTTGAATACCAACAATTAGTTCAACACCTTTTGGAACCATCTTTTCAAGAAGAATTCCTTTTACTTCAACTCCTTTCTTTTTAGATAGTCTGCCATACATGTCTTTGAATGTCTTTTTGACATCAATGAGATTATCTAGTCCAACTTTAACACCACCAACATCAGTTTTGTGTAAAATTTGTGGTGATACAACTTTCATTACGAGTGGAAATCCAATCTTTTTTGCTTGTTTGACTGCTTCTTCAGCAGAAGTAACAAGTGCAAAAGGTGGAACTTTAATACCATAAGTTTTGAGGATTGATTTTGCTAATTCTTCTGTGATAACTTTATGACTGGTTTGCATTGTTTCTTCAAAAACTTTTTTCACAGAGTTCATAGTTAGATCGACGAAATAGAAACTCTGTATATTAAACTTTGGTCAAAGATGAAATAATAATTTGAAATTATTGTAAAAATTATTCATATTGTTTTTGACAATTGACATATTTTCATCAATATCAGAACGAATTTTTTGGGGATCGATGTATGGTATTTGTTCTAGTTTTTCCCGAGTCTTATCAAGCCAAAGATTAACCATTTCAGTATTTACTTCTAGGTGAAATTGCAATCCAACTGCACTATTAATTTGAAATGCCTGATTTTGATAATTTTCAGAGTGCACCAATCTTACTGCCCCTTCAGGCAAATCAAACGTGTCAGCGTGCCAATGAAATACAGTAAAAGGGTTTGTAAATCCAGAAAATAATTTAGAATCAGTATCAATTTTCAAATCATGATAAAATCCGATTTCTTTTTTTGGACCGCGGTACACCTTTCCTCCAAAAGTTTTTGCAATCAATTGCGAACCTAAACAAATTCCAAGTACAGGAATATCGTCATCTACTGTTTTTTTAATCAGTTTTTGTTCTGCCTGCAAATAAGGCAAGTCTTCATTAGCACTTTCAGGAGCACCTAAAATTACTAGAAGTGAATATTTTTTTTCCGGAAGTTTCTCATATTTTGCATTAACTGAATGAATGGTAAATCCGTCATTGGCTAAAAGTTCACCCAGGTAGCCAGATCCTTCTGTTCTTGTGTTTTGTACAACTAAAACTTCAGACACGAACTATTTTTAGCAAAAGCGATTAATATGTTAAAGCACGTATCACATTGTGCTTGTAACAGAGCAAGAGATTCAAGAGATAAGAAATTTTGTATTTCAGCTAAATTTAATGAAAGACAGTATTGTTGTTGTAGAAGGAAAAAAAGATGCATCCGCATTAAAAAAATTAGGATTTTCAGGTCAAATAATTGAATTTCATAAATGTGGTGGAATTGTAAATTTTGCAGATTCTGTTGCAAAATATGAGAAACTGATCATTCTTTTTGACAGAGATAGAAAGGGAAGATATCTAACAGAAAAAACTATTCAACTTTTACAGCGTAGAACAAAAATCGATCTTTCTTTTAAAAGAGAACTCACAGTGATAACTAGAGGAAAAATAAGATTTGTTGAACAGCTAGTTTGTTATGAATCGTATCTAGTCTAAGGCCAGATACCTTTTTGGTTAAAGGCCTCTACAACTCTACCGACTGCCAAAGCCATAGTGGCTCGTCTCATGTCAATTTTGTGTTTATTGGCTAGTGCATATGCGTCCTTGAAACCTTTTGTAATGTTAACTTCCATCTTTTTGGCAACTTCATCAAAAGTCCAATAGTAACCCATGTTGTTTTGTACCCATTCTAAATATGAGATACAGACACCACCGGAATTTGCCAGTATATCTGGAATTACTAGAATTTTCTTTTGATAAATTATAGGATCTGCCTCAGGTAATGTTGGACCGTTTGCAGCTTCGGCAATTATTCTACATTTGAGATTCTTTGCAATCTTTGCATCAATTTGATTCTCTAATGCTCCTGGAACCAAAATATCACATTTTGTTGTTAGCAATTCCTCGGTAGATATTTTCTTACTTCCAGGGAAACCAACTACTGATTTTGTCTTTTGTTTAAATTCAATTAACTTACTAACTTTGGCCCCGTTTGGAATTGATATAGAACCTTTAGAGTCACTTACAGCAATAACTTTGGCACCCAATTTTTCTAAATATTCACCAGTAAATGTAGATGCATTTCCAAATCCCTGTAAAACAACTTTGGCACCTTTTAGATTTAGTTTCAAAGCTTTTGCTGCTTCTCTTACACAGTATGATACACCTAATCCAGTAGCAACATCTCTTGCCAGAGAGCCGCCCATTGAAATTGGTTTTCCAGTGATTACACCAGGTGAGTAAACATTTCCATTTAGTTTGCTAAATGTATCCATGATTTGGGTCATTTCTCTACCAGTTGTGTAAACATCGGGTGCTGGAATATCTTTGCCAGGTCCAATAATTTCAAATATTTTATATGTAAATCCTCTGGTGAGTCTTTCCATTTCAGCATCACTTAGTTTTTCGGTCTTTGCATTGACATAGATTCCTCCTTTGCCGCCTCCCAATGGAATATCAACAACTGCACACTTCCATGTCATCCAAGAAGATAGTGCCATGACTTCACGTTCCATGTATTCAACTCCACCTTCAGGGTTAAAGTATCGGATTCCACCTTTGTATGGTCCTCTATCATTATTGTGTTGACTTCTAAAACCGGTAAACATTCTGATTTTTCCATTATCCATTTTAACTGGAATTTTTACTCTCAAAACTTTGTTTGGTGTTGCTAGATATTCACGTAGACCTTTGTCCTTAATTCCAAGAACATCACATGCATCGTTGACTTGTTTTGTTGCATTTGCAAAAGGATCTAACTTTACCAAGATGATCGAGTTTGAAATATAATATTATATTAAGTTTATTTTAAAATATTAGATCGTTCATCACGCAGTCACACATTGATTAAAGATAGACCTTTCTTTGATTCATCTTTTGATCTAGTTTATCAATTGCCATATCAAGTGCACCAATGTTAACTTCTAAAAGTGCAGATATGTAAAACATGCACCATACTTTTCACCAGTTTTGAGGATCA
>SICY01000007.1 GCA_009697485.1 Nitrosarchaeum sp. | reverse complement strand
ATCTAAGTAAAAAGGGTCTCTCAAAAGACACTGTTATTGCCATTAGTAAAATGAAAGACGAGCCACAGTGGATGCTTGATTTTAGATTACGTTCTTATGAAATTTTTATGAAAAAACCAATGCCAACTTGGGGTGGCGATCTAAGTCATATTGACTTTCAAAATATCTACTATTATGCAAAGGCAACTGAAAAAACTGAAAAGAACTGGGATGATGTTCCAGCAGAAGTCAAAGCTACTTTTGATAAATTAGGTATTCCAGAAGCTGAAAAGAAATTCTTAGCAGGTGTTGGTGCACAATATGAATCCGAAGTTGTCTATCATAGTCTAAGAGAAGACTTGGCAAAACAAGGTGTTTTGTTTTTGGATACTGACTCTGCACTAAAAGAACATCCTGAAATTTTCAAAAAATACTTTGGTAAAATAATTCCTCCAGAAGATAATAAATTTGCAGCATTAAACAGTGCAGTTTGGAGTGGTGGCTCGTTTATCTATATTCCACCAGGCATCAAAGTTGACATGCCATTGCAAGCATACTTTAGAATTAATGCTGAAAATATCGGGCAATTTGAAAGAACATTAATCATAGCTGATGAAGGTTCTGAAGTTCATTACATTGAAGGATGTACTGCTCCAGTATATTCATCTGAATCACTACATTCAGCAGTTGTTGAACTGGTAGCACACAAAGATGCAAAATTACGATATACAACAATCCAAAATTGGAGTAGCGACGTGTATAATCTAGTTACAAAACGTGCTTATGCATATGAAGGTGCAACCGTAGAATGGATTGATGGTAACATTGGCAGTAAATTAACAATGAAATATCCTGGAATCTATTTGATGGGCGAGAGAGCATATGGTGAAACACTATCTATTGCTTTTGCTGGAAAAGGACAACACCAAGATACAGGTGCTAAAATGGTTCATCTAGCGCCAAACACTACATCAAAAACTACGTCAAAATCTGTCAGTAGATTAGACGGACGATCCACTTACAGAGGAATGCTACATGTTGCAAAAGGTGCCACTAATGTAAAAGCTACAGTAAGGTGTGATGCATTACTATTAGACGATACATCAAAAACTGATACTTATCCTTACATGGAAATTAATCAAGAAGACGCTACAATTACACATGAAGCAACTGTAGGAAAAATCGGAGACGAACAAATTTTCTATCTTATGACTAGAGGTTTCACTGAAGAAGAAGCATTATCTCTAATTGTTAATGGATTCATGGAGCCATTCACCAAGGAATTGCCTATGGAATATGCTGTAGAATTAAACAGACTCATCAAGCTAGAGATGGATGATTCAGTGGGTTAAACCACTAAATCTCAATTTAGATTAATCATGTCTCAAACCCTTTCACAAATTAATTCCCGTCATGTTGAAGAAATTTCCTCATCACAAAATGAACCTGACTGGTTAAAACAATATCGACAGAGTTCCTTATCCATTTATGATACTTTACCAATTGAGACATCTCCACTTTACAATAAATACACTGATGCAAAAAGAATGGATCCACAACAAGTTTCTTTTTCAACATCCACTGCTAATGTAATACCTAGTTTCCTTCAAAAAAGATTACATGAATTAGAAAAAGAAACATGCATTATTCAAATAGGAAGTAATACTCATAAAATCAATATCTCTGATGTTCTAAAATCAAAAGGACTAGTAATTACTTCTATTAATGATGCAATAAAGAATAATCCAGAACTAGTAAAAAAAGCACTAGAGGCATCAAACTCAAAAGAAGACAAGTTTACTGCACTAAATAATGCGGCATTTAATTCTGGAATTTTCATTCACATACCACGTAATCTAGTATTGGAAAAACCAATCCATATCTTATCCTGTTTATCTGATGATGGAATTTCCACTATTGCTAGAAATATTGTCTTTGCCGATGAAAGTAGCAAGGCAACCATTGTTCAGGAATTATATTCTTCTAAAGCAGAAAAACAACAAGCATATCTTGAATTGCTAAACACAAACATTGCTCAAAATGCACAACTTGATATTACAACATTACAAATGATGGACCAAACTACTGTTAATTTCTCTACTAGGAGAACTGATTTGGGACAAGACTCTAAAGTTAACTGGTATTCTGGCTTGTTTGGCTCTATGCTGTCTCGATATAAAATAGAATATTTTCTTAATGGAACAGGTGCTTCTGCTAATGATTCCGAAGTAATATTTGGAAACAATGAACAATCTTTTGATATTCAAACAAATGTGAATCATGAAAGCCCATCTACTGATGGCAGAGTTGTTGAAAAATCAATTCTACGAAATAAATCAAAATCTCTTTTCAAAGGAATGATTAGAATAAAAGAAAAGGCCACAAAATCCAACTCATTTTTGTCAAGTCGCTCCATCTTGCTTGACAAAGATGCAAAATCAGATGCAATTCCTGGATTGGAGATTTTCACTAATGATGTCAAAGCAACACATTCTGCATCTGTTGCACAAATTGATGAGGAGCAAATTTTCTATCTTCAAACTAGATGTCTAAGTAAAGAACAGGCTGAAAGAACAATTATTGAAGGATTTTTGGAACCCCTGTCAAGAAAAATGTCATATCAAGTCAGAGCATGGATTGCTTACTTGATTGAATCTAAATGGGATGCACATGAATTGACAATTAACACTGATGAAGAATTGACAAAATTTGTTGAAATTGAAGAAACACGTTACAACGAAAATTCCGAAATTGAACAACACTACAAGTATCGGTGATAAAACTTGGCTCAATGGATTAAAGCTTGTAAATTGGATCAAGTAAAGACTGGTCAACTCTTTGGTTTTTCTCATGATGATAAAAAAATTCTTTTGGCAAATCAAAAAGGAAAAATCTATGCAACTGATCTAATATGTACTCATGCAGATGCTGATCTTTCAACAGGATTTCTCAGCGAGGAAGGTGTAAGATGTCCATTACATCTTTCTGTTTTTAATTTACAAAGTGGAAAGCCAGAAAATCTTCCTGCAGAAATACCACTAAAAACATACAATGTTAAAATAGATCAAAACGAGATCTACGTGGAGGTTTAGAAATGCAAAGTATACACACATCTTTTGAAAAGTTACGGAAAGATTTTCCTATTTTACAAAGAACTGTTAGGGATAACAAGACACTTGTCTATTTAGATAATGCTTCTACAACACAGAAACCAAACCAAGTAATTGATGCAATCACTGATTACTATAAAAATCACAATGCAAATATCCACAGAGCAGTCTACGCATTGGCAGAAGAAGCAACTGAACTTTATGAGGCAACAAGAGATAAGATTGCAAATTTTATACATGTAAAAAATAGAGAAGAAATTATTTTTGTTAGAGGAACAACTGAAGCAATAAATCTAGTTGCATATGCATGGGGTAGAACCCACATCCAAAAAGATGACATTATAGTTACCACTGAATACGAACATCATAGCAATATTGTACCTTGGCAACTCTTAACTCAAGAAAAAGGTGCCAAGCTCGAATACATTGGAATGGATGATAATGGCGAATTAATTTTAGATGATCTTACCAAATATCTTGCAACAGGCAAAGTCAAACTTGTAACATTTAGTCTAATGTCTAATGTTCTTGGCACTATTACTGATGCAGAAAAAATAGTTTCAAAATGTAAAGAATTTGGTGTATTGACTTTGATCGATGGCGCCCAAGCTGTTCCTCACATGCCTGTTAACATTGAAAAACTAGATTGCGATTTTTTTGCATTTTCTGGGCATAAAATGTTGGGACCTACCGGAATTGGTGTTTTATGGGTAAGAAAGTCAGTACTGCAAACCATGAACCCATTTCATGGCGGTGGTGATATGATTAGGGAAGTTCACAAATACGAAACAACATGGAATGATTTACCATACAAATTCGAAGCTGGTACTCCAAATATTGCTGATGTTATTGGATTTGGAGCAGCGATAGACTATCTCACAAATCTTGGAATGGATAATGTACGAGAACACGAAATTGAATTGACAAATTATGCTATTGAAAAATTATCTCAAATAAATGGGCTTACAATCTATGGCACCAAAGATATCTCAAAAAGAGGTGGTGTAATTTCATTTAATTTTGCAGATGTCCATCCTCATGATGTAGCACAAATAATAGATGAGGAGGGAATTGCAGTAAGATCTGGGCATCACTGTGCTCAAGTACTAATGGAAAGACTAAATGTTGCAGCCACATCTAGGGCAAGTTTTTACATTTACAACACTAAAGAGGAAATAGATTCATTGATTAACTCATTAAACAAAGTTGCAAGGATATTCAAACTATGAGCAGCAATGCAGACATTTATCATGAAATGATAATTGATTATTCAAGAAACCCTATCAATTATGGTAAAATAGAAAATCCTGATGTTACTTTTCATGACTCAAATCCATTATGTGGTGACAGTATTGATATTGATATGAAAATTGTCGATGACAAAGTATCTGATATTAAATTTCATGGTAAGGGGTGTGCTATTTGCATGGCGTGCTCTTCCGTATTGACTGAAATTACAAAAGGTAAAAGAATTGAAGAAGTGAGAAATATCACTAAACACGATGTGTTAAGTGAGCTGGGATTGGAACATCTACAGGCTGTTAGAATAAAATGTGCACTACTTTCTCTTAAAGTATTGAAATCTGCTCTTTACTCATATCTTGGAAAACATATGAAAGATTCTCAAGATGTGGATAAGTTAAAAGAAGAGGCAGCCAACTTATACTGACATGGGCAATTTTACCCCCACAATTCCAATTCAACTTCAAATTAGAAAAATAATTTTTGAAAATCACAATGATGCTGATGACAAATTCACAAACGATGAAATTTTTGCGAAAATAAAACAAAACGGAGATTTAGATCCTTCTTGGATTGTAGATGATGTGGAATCATATTTTCATGAAATTTGTGATTCTGGTCTTGCAAGAAATATTGCACAAAATTTTACCACTATCTGGCTCAAGCTATTTGATACTATGGAAAAACACCATTGCAGTGCTTGTAATTTAGATGTGTATCTTGGTGTATCTGAAAAACAAATTTGTCCTAACCCTTTTTGTAAATCGTCTATTTAGATCTGTGTTTGATAGCTGCATCTTCTAGTGCTTTTATCATTGGAAGTTTTTCACCCGTGAGATACAGAACAAGTGCTCCTCCTGCTGTACTAATGTGGTCTATTTGTTCTGCCAATCCATATTTTTTTAATGCAGATGTTAAATGACCCCCACTTACTATTGTGGTTGCCATGGAATTTGCAACTGCAGTGAGTAATTCTTTTGTTCCATAGCTAAAGTTTTCTTTTTCAAAAAATCCTGCAGGACCACTTATGAAAACAGTTCCTGCACCGGCAATTAATTTTGAATAATGTTCTACTGTTTTAGGTCCTAGATCATAAATTTTGTCTCCTATTTCAAGTTCTCTTACATCCATCTCTACTCTCTCTCCATCTTTGTCAATTGCAATGTCTACGGGAGTGGAAAATACATCTGGATATTCTCCAATTAGAGAATGTGCTTTTGCTACTATCTCGTCTTCTCTTTTTATTCCAAGCGGGTATCTTATTCTTCCTTGCGCACGCATGAAGACATTTCCAATTAACCCTGTAAGTAACACATGGTCTGCACGACCGTTTTGAATCAATAATTTGATTGCCTCTAATCTATCTGAAACCTTGGAACCACCAAGCACAATCACATGTGGTGCCTTAGCTACAGTCATGATTTCATCTAGATTTCTGACCTCTCTTTCAACAATTCTTCCTGCACATGCAGGCAAAACATGTGGAAATCCCACTATTGATGGGTGTGATCTATGTGCACTAGGAAATGAATCTAACACACAAAGATCAAATAATTTCGATAACCTGCTTACCATGATAGTGTTTGCAGCTTCTTGTGGTGTGAATTCATAATTTTCTTCAGCACATAACCGTAAATTATCTAAAAGCAATATCTCGCCATTTTTCAAATTCTTTATTTCGTTTTGCGCAGCACTACCAATGATGTCTTCTACATACTTGATTTTTTTCCCCATTAATTTTTCAAGAACTTTTGCATGTTTGTCCATTCCAGTATAATCCTTATTTCCTACTCTTCCTTGGTGAGACGCAACAACCATTTTTGCTTCTTTTAGCGCTTTTATGGTCTCTGTTGCCTCTTCAATACGTTTAGTTCCTGAAATCTCCATTGTTTCAGGATCTATGGGACAATTCATGTCAACTCTCAAAAAAACTGTCTTGCCTTTAAGATCAAAATCATCTAGTGTGAGTACCTTCACGGCTTTTCTATTATTCTCTTGGTTAAATTCTTTGAGCCGATCATTTTTGTCATGATTTGATATTTATCCAGTAAATTATTTTCAATACTTATCTACTTGAGAAAAATTAAAAATAACATACTTGAGGTTTACTTAATTGCAAAATTGGATTTTTGATATTAGGTCACGTTCATTTGTTTTACTTGTAATTTCATTTGTCATTGTATCTATGTTAGTATATTTTCAAATAACAGAAAGTTTTGATCAATTAATAATTTCCTTTGTTGCTGATAACGTGGGATATTCATCTCTTGATATTATCATGCAAATCATTACCGAAAGCGCTGATATCAGTTACATGTTAGGTTTTGGTATCTTGATGCTTTTAATCAAAAAAACTAGAAAGGTTGGAATTACCTTGATGATTTTAATTGTTTTATCAACTCTGCTTGCTGGATACATAAAATGCGGAATTGATAGAGATAGACCTGACTTTGATTATGAAGGTACACCATTTCCGGTAAAAATCAGCCATGATACATTTGCATTGTTTTGTGAAGGAGGATTCAATGCTTCTTATCCGTCTGGACATGCAACGAGGGCTGTAATTTTTGGAATAATCCTTGGATATGCCTTATCTGAAAGATTTCCTAGAGGCTCATACTTGTTGCTTATCTATCCTTTATTGGTATCCATAAGTAGAGTATATGTTCTTCAGCATTTTCCAATGGATGTTATTGGAGGAACTATTCTTGGTGTGATGCTAGCTGGCGTAATGTCTAAAAAAACAAAACTATACAAAATATTTGAGAAATCAAAACCCTAATTCTGTTAAGCCTTTACTGCTAATCAAAACTATAGCATAATGATTTTCATCATAATGGTATGTCCAATATTTTATGTCTCTGGTCTCTTTTTTTTGCCTAAGCCCATATGTGACTCCTGTTGTTACTGTGTACCCTATTCTTTTTGCAAGTTTTGATTCTTTTGGCATCAAAACTCTAAAACCTTCTCTCCGATTACTGAATCCTAATTTCACCATATCTTCAACTGCATCTGATGCATCTTTGATATCTTTAAGATCGTATGTCTTTGATACTGGCAAATCTTTTGGGTGAAATTCCATTCTTTTTTTAATGATTACCTTTACTAATATTTTTTCAAAAAATCGATTTTTGCGATCAATGTATGTTAATTTTGTTAACTGGTAAGTCAAATCATGATTATATTCATAACTTAACCGACCAATTTCTCTTTATTCAATCGTTGGCATCTCTAGAAAAATTGGTAATTAAACTAAGACAAAAGAAGCAACAAGCAACTACTCTTAGGAAAAAATCTGAAAGACAACTACAACAAATAAGATCAGTTGAAAGAAGATCTTCATCTGGTTTACATTCAATAGATCGAAAAATTGAATCTGAAAAAGAGGATGCAACTGATGTATCTGGAATTCTCAATCAAAAGACATCTCAATTGGAAAGTATTGAAAGACTAGTTGTAGCAGCTCATGAGCGTTTAAACAGTGAAAAAGAGGCACTCAGTGATGCAGAACAAAAACTAGAGTTTACTACAAATATTGAAGAAAAGCAATATGCCCAATCACAATTAAACACAATACATGATCGTATCCAAGAGTTAGAATTTGAGATAAAAAATAGGAACAAAACGGCAAAAAAGATTGCTGAAGATGTTGCCAAATACAATGAAATTAAGTCAAAAATTAGCACAAAAATTCAAAAACAATCCAAATCAAAACCATCATTACGTGAAACAATGAGTACAAGTCATAAGGCGGCTGAAAAATTTGTTAAAGATCTAGAACAAAAAACTAGGGCTGAAGAATCTGCTGCAAAAGCACTTGACAAAGTACATTCTAATCTTCAAATATTATTTGCAAAAAAACGAAAGTCATCCAAAAAACGTAAATCTGTAAAATCAAAGACTGCAAAGAAAGCAACAAAAAAGAAGTCAAAGACTTTCAAGAAAGCAACAAAAAAGAAGTCAAAGACTGCAAAGAAAGCAACAAAAAAGAAGTCAAAGACTTTCAAGAAAGCAACAAAAAAGAAGTCAAAGACTTTCAAGAAAGCAACAAAAAAGAAGTCAAAGACTTTCAAGAAAGCAACAAAAAAGAAGTCAAAGACTTCAAAGAAATCTAGAAAATAGATTTATTATATATTTTTTAGAATTAAAATAATTTTATATCTCTAAAAATATTTATCGTTAATGTTAAAGTAGGGTTTATTTTTATTATTTTTATTAAAATGAAAAAACGTGGTCCTATAGTTGGAATATTTGGATTAATCCTAGTTACCGGCTCCCTTTTGATTATGGTTTCTGTTTTTCCAACTTCTAATATTACTGACCGTGATGATTTTTACATTCCTTCTATGTTTGAAGGAATGTTCAACCAAATCTCTGATGATATACAAATTATACCTGGTGAATCTGGTTATTTTTCATACAGTACTAAATCGTCTAATGTTCCTCTATTGTGGGGTGTGCAGATAACTGATTATCATGATGGTGACAAACTCTCCATATCCATCTCTAATGTTTATGGGGATGACTATGGTGTCTTTTCTCAAGATGGTCCAATTATCTTTGAAATGTTGGACATCACCAAATCTGATACACTGAACTTTGAAATTCAAAATCAGGGTTCTAGAATAATTAATGCAGTTGTAATGCTTTCTGAAGATCCTGATAATTCTGATGCTCTTTCTAATTCAAATTCACCTTTTATGAATAAGATTTTGCCTTTGGCAATATCTGGTATTTTGTTAATTATTGGAATCGTAACGTTATTGATAGGTGTAATCTTATCTTTAGTTGACTGGAAAAATAAAAACAGTAAACGAAATTTCTAATCTATAATTTTATCTATTTTTTCTTATTGGTGCAATCGTTTTAAAAATCTAATTTATTGAGGATTAATTTCCATTGTACCAAATTTCCCTTTTGTTAGTGACACTTCACCTTTGAACTCATTGGTATACCCATTTTTAATTACTACTACATCTCCAATGTTTACTGCTTTAATGTCATCCCCCCATAATGTTAGTTTGATGTCATCTGATCCATCGGATATTACTGCATCACAAACATCAACCGTGCCGCCTGTTTTGAGATTCACTGTTCTTGACTCTCCTTTGCTTTTTACTTCAGCTTTTAGATTAATCCCACTTCTCATTTTTTTTACTTGTGCAACTGATTGAAATTCTGCCATGTATTTTGACTCTAATTCGGACAATTATAAGTTTTTTTAAATAATCTTACATGAGTGATTAAAGGGGTATTTTCACATTTATTCAAAATATCCATTTTTTCTCAAAAATCATATCTTAGCCTGAATGCAAATAACTGAACCAAAATCCTACAATAGAAAAATGCTGATTACGGTATATGATATAAATCCGATAAAATATCCTCCTCCTCTATACTGTGCCTGTTAGATTCGCTATATTTCATCAAAATGACTGTTAATACCCTATATTACCATCTATTACCATTTATTACCAATGATATATATAGTCCCACATGCAACCAGAATCATGACTACACAAATCCAGCAAACAAATCAAGCAGGAAATGTCTATTCAATGTACAAGCAAAATGTTCAAAAATATTTTGAAAATGTTACAAAAAATGTACCACAGTATTTCCAATCTATGACACACCTACAAGAAGAATGTGTCAAAGCTTGTGAAAAAACAATCGATGCTTCAATCTCAATGCAACAAGAATTTGCAAAAAAGAATGGGCTTTCAACTGAAATCCCAGATGCAATGAAAACCGCACTTGTAGATATTAACAAGCAAGTTGTTCAAGCAAATACTGTACAAAATCAAATTGTTAAAACTACAATTGATGCAACCGTACAAAACATTAAAACATTCAATGATAACGTAAATGCATTTGCTGATTTGAATAAAAACATTGTCCAGTCTTGGATAACCCCATTCACACAAATAAAAAACTAGTGTGATTATTTTTCTTTTTTTATTTCTACAAAATTTCTTAAAAAATTATGTATTTCTACTCAATAAACACGATGGAAAATGAATACATCGATGAATACCCTGTCTACACTCTATCTTTTTTCGTCATATCGTAAAATACTAGGTTTTAGTTCAATTTGAAATGGATTATTTTCGGTTCCTATTCACGTATTCAGAGAATAATAGACTTTTAAAAACAATGAACAAATTATTTTAGAAATTCTCTAATTTTACGATCATTTTCTAAATTTTACTCTAATAGTAATTGAAAAATATCAGTCAATATTTCATCTCATTGCAGAGGTATCGAAGCCCGGTCAACCGAGAAGGACTCAAGATCCTCAAAAATAGGAAATCCTTTCTCTCAGGAGTTCGTGGGTTCAAATCCCACCCTCTGCATTAACATCTACTTGCTGGATCTTGAGAATATTTTGAATAATTTTGAAAATTAAATGGTGATAGGTTTTACCTTGGTAATGGAATGCTTTGAAATCTCTTTATGTATGTCTGCAATATTTTCATCTTTAAATGTAAGATTACATCTAAAGCACTTCCAGCTAACTTCAGACATATGTAAGATAATGCCTAATTTCCTTATAAGTATATTGCATGATTGTTCTAATTTCTTCCAATTTCTGATCAATGTTCTAACATTTATGAAATTTTTAGATAATTTACAATCATTTAACGGTATTTTCATGACTAAATGAGAATCCAAGGGTTTAGAAATAAAAAAATCCAACTTAACGAGTAGATATGGCTGATATTTTCGAAATATTCAATGGTTTTTCATATCTTGGACCTCTAATTGTTTTGTTTTTCGTAAACATCTCGCCGATTTTAATGCCACCAAATTGGTTAATTCTTTCATCGTTTTATGCGTTCGATGATTCTATGAATATATCTATACTTGCCATAGTTGGTGCCACTGCTTCAACAGCTGGACGATTTGTTTTAAAACAACTTGTTTCTAAATTCAAAAATCATTCAAATAATAACACGTCAAATTTAACTGTGATAGGGGATTACCTTAATAAGAAAAAATATGGTTATGTTATTTCTTCATTTGTTTTTGCAGTGACTCCTTTACCGGACAATATTCTTTTTGTAGCATATGGTTTGATAAAAGCAAAAAGTATCGGCATGTATGTTGGATTCTGGTTTGGAAAACTTTTGGCGTTTTATGTAATGCTGACAATAAGTCCTGCAATACTAATTCCATTTACAAGGCTATTTGAAGACCAACTAGTTGGTATTTTATTAGCTGATGGTCTGGGGATTATAGCAATTATTGTTTTTGCTGCAATTGACTGGAATATTCTGTTAAATAAGAAAAAACTTAGACTAGTCAAGCCTAGATTGTGGAGATTTTAAAATGAATGTTATAAATTCACTAAAACAAGAAGTACATAATTTGATGATTAATGATTCTGCACATGACTTTGATCATATTATGCGAGTATTCAAAAATGCCCAAAAAATATGTAAAAAGGAAAATGCCCGTGAAAAACTTGTTCTAAGTGCTATATTATTACATGATATTGTTTCATATCCAAAATCTGACAAACGTTCAAAATTATCCTCAATAAAAAGTGCAGAAAAATCAAGGAACATTTTAAAAAAATTTAATTTTACAAAAGAAGAGACTCAGATAATTTCTGATGCTATTCGTGATCATAGTTTTTCTAGAAATAAAATTCCTACAACCCTTGAGGGAAAAATTCTTCAAGATGCTGATCGCTTGGATGCAATTGGTGCAATAGGAATTGCTAGAGTCTTTGCTGTAAGTGGTTCTGAAAAAAGACCATTTTATAATATTAAAGATCCTTTCTGCAAAAATAGAATACCTAATGATGAAATTTGGGCATTAGATCATTTTTACCGTAAACTACTCAAATTAGAATCTCTTATGAATACAAAATCTGGCAAGATTGAGGCCAAAAAGCGAACTAAAGTCCTGAAAGACTTTTTGAATGAACTAAAAAAGGAAATACAATAATCTTATTTCGCTCACACAAAATAATTCCTTTTTTTACTTGACAATTTAAAAAATATCATTTTTATCCATAATCAATATATCTATTGTACCTCTTTTCAATTTCTTTATTCAAACCAGATATGATTTTTTCGTATTCTTCTTGTTTTCTTATCTGAATGTATTGTATTATCTCTGCGAATTTCTCATCTGCTTGGTATGATTCAAAGATTGGTTCCATCATTTTTAGATAGTCTAAAACTTTTTTTCTATATTCTTCACGAGTAGGTTTTTTTATTTTATTTAATCTAAACCAGATTACTGCCCAGCTAGAACCTACAATATGCGGTAATAAATCAAAAGCCCTTTCTATCTCAAAACGTTCATCATTTCTCATGATTTTTGAAGAAATTTTGCTGCTGATTTTGCAAAGTATGTTACAATCATGTCAGCACCAGCTCGCTTAATGCCATATAGTATTTCTTCTGTAATGTCTTTTTCATTTATCCATCCTTGTTTTGCAGCACCTTTTACCAATGCATATTCCCCAGATACACTATAGGCAGCAATTGGAATATTGAATCTTCTTCTAGTTTCTGCTATCAAATCTAAATATGCTAAAGCTGGTTTGATCATTACAATGTCTACCCCTTCATTGATGTCTGTTTCAACTTCCATCATTGCTTCCCGTGCATTTGTAAATGGAACTTGGTATGTCTTTCTATCCCCAAATTTTGGTGCACATTCTGCTGCATCTCTAAAAGGTGAATAAAATGATGAACAATGTTTTGCTGAATGTGACATTATGGATACATCTGTGAATCCCTCATCATCTAATGCCTTTCTTATTGCTGTTACCTGCCCATCCATCATTGCAGAGGGTGAAACTGTATCTACCCCTGCTTTTGCTTGACTAACAGCAATTTTTGCTAGTGTTTCTAGACTAGAGTCATTATCTATTTTCTTTTCTTTAACGATCCCACAATGACCTGTGGATGTAAATTGACATAGACAGACATCTGCCATGATTACTATTTTATCTCCAAAATTTTTTCTAATTTGAGAAATTGCTTTTTGAACAATTCCATTATCGTCAAATGATGAAGTACCTGCATCATCTTTCTTGGTAGGAATTCCAAATAGCATAATAGATGGAATATTCAAATCGGAAATTGTACCAACTTCATCATTGATGTCTTCTAGAGGTAATCTCTCAATTTCTGACATTGATTCAACTTTAATTCTGGATTTTAGATCTTCTTGAACAAATACTGGGCAGATTAGATCTCTTGAAGTTAAAGTAGTTTCTTGAATTAATTCTCGCATTTTCTCAGAAGTTCGTAATCTACGAAGACGTCTAGTTGGAAATGACATTATCAAAATTTCTTCTGGGTAAGATATAATCTTAGTCTAATTCATTCTGTTTTTTATAGTCAAATAGTTTGCTTGCCATTTCAATAATGTCTGGCTTACCTTGTTCTGATGCCTTGCGAATATTGTTCATTGGTGTTGAAACAATACTTTCTACCACTGCTTTTGTTAGTTCTTCTATGATTTTGATTTTTTTCTCATCTTTTTCATTAAGCATCTGAAGTGCTTTTTGCAATTCTTTTTCTCTTAGTGTATCAATATTTTTGAATACGTCTTTCACAAGTGGTTCAGCATCTAATCTTTTCATTGAAGCCTCTAATACAGATACTTCCTCACTAATTATATTTTCAACACTTTTTACTTTGTTTAATCGTGATTTCATATTTTTTTCAACCATTTCTGCAATCTGATCCAAATTCATCAATTTTACCCCTCCTATAGTTGCAACTTTTTCGTCAACTGTTCTTGGATTTGATAAATCTAGAATCATCATTCCGTTTTTCTTTCCTTGCATTGCTTTTGTTATTCTCTCTTGAGTAACAAGGAAGTAAGGTGCAGTTGTGGCAACAAACAAAACATCATAATTTTCGAATCCTGTTAAGACTTCTTCAAATTTTATCGGTCTTCCTCCCATAGTTTCACAAAATGCCTGAGATCTGTCCATTGTTCTGCTAGTTACTACAAAATTGTATCCTCTACGCCCAAGTGATTTTGCAACAAGTGTTGATACTTCACCGGTTCCAATCAACAAAATTTTCTTTAGTTTTAACTCATCAATGTTCTCTTCTGCCAATTTTACTGCCATTGATCCTACTGAAATTCCACCACGATTAATCCCAGTGGAATTTCTAATCCTAGTTCCAATTCGTATTGCTTTATCAAATAAATTGTTAAGATGTTGACCTGACGCTTTTGCATTTCTAGCTGATGTGATGGAGTTTTTTATTTGACCTAGAATCTGTTCTTCTCCTACTACCATCGAGTCTAATCCTGATGTTAGTTTTAGTAAATGATGTAATGCTTCTCCATTTTCTACAAATTCTACATTTTCTTTAAACGCTTCTTCTTCTAAACCCGTAAGTGAAGCCCACGTTTTTTTAATTTTGTTAATATCATAATTTTTTGCTTTGCCAAATAGCTCTATTCTGTTGCAAGTTTGAATGATAACACATTCATCTAAACCTGAATGTTCTTTGAATTGTGTATATGCACTTTCTAAATCTCTCATGGTAAATCTTTCAATAATATGAATAGGTGAGTTACGAAAAGTAACACGTGCATTGATTATGTTTTGGTTCATTTCCAGTTCCTCAATATTGTATTTACTCGCTTTTCAGCTTTTTTCAACTGATCATCTTTTATTAACTGTTTAATCTCTTTATCATTCATAATACTGCTCAAATACATTTTTCTCTCCTTTTGAGTCAAGATCATGTTTTTAGCATGTTCTCTTGCAATATTTTGAATTTTTATCTGACCAATATCTTCTTTCGTGATTATTTTTTTGAATATTTTTTCAGATTCTATTTTCAACTTTTTTGACATGGCTGGACTTTTACCGCCTGTAAAAATTGCTATTTGAATCGCATTTTCAAAATT
>SICY01000063.1 GCA_009697485.1 Nitrosarchaeum sp. | reverse complement strand
CCAAGATCTCTGCAATCACGGGATTAATTCCTACAGCTGCAAATCCTGTATTACAAGCTCTACCATATCTTAACCGAAATCCTCCAAGTTTGTTAGGCATAGATAGAACAGATCGTCCTGTAATGACTTCACGCATTCTCTTGGCTGCTGCGTCTTCTTGATTATCTCCTGTTTGAACTGCTCCTTTTAGATCACCAAGCCATTCCCAACCATCTAATTTGTACAGTTCAATTCTTTTGAGTAGTTTTTTAGATCTTCCAATTAATCCATCATTTAGAACTCTTAATGCACCTCCTCTAACTCTATCCGTTTTGATACGAGTCATTCCTTTGTGATTTACAACTTCAAAAGGATCTGTATCTACACCATCCAATTCTACAGGTAGATTTGATATAACATGTTCAATATCTTCATCTAAAATATGAAATTGGAAACTACTTGCTTCTCTTTCATAGATTCGAAGCTCTTCAACAAATCGACCAGTTTCATCATCAAAACAATTTGCTTGATATTTTGACAAACCAACTGCTTTTCGCACATGATCAGCAATTAGTATTGTTACTGCTGATTCGGTTCCTCCCGCTGAACGCATTGGTCCAGCAATAGATACAGAAAGATATTCACTGCTGTCTTTGTTTTTCTTTATCTTAACTTCACTAATTCCTTGTAATGGAGCAATTGTTACTCCCTCTGTAACTATAGCTAGTCCTACTCTAACTGCTAAATCTAATTTTTGTTCTAAAGTGGCATCAGTAAGTGAATACTTTCCTAGTGCAATTTCTTTTGATATAATTAATGCAGTTAGTTCTTTTCCGTTAATTTTTAATAATTCTCGTAAAGGTTCAGCAATATCAATATCGTGCATTTTGGCAACTCGATCTGCTAAATCAAATGCAATTTTAGGTTCAATTATTCCTGAAGAATCCACTAGGCTAGATTTTGCTAAAGCTGCATGTTCAAAAATAGTATAGGTGTCCTTTGAAAGATTAGAATAATAATCAAGGTAATAATCTGGCATCTTAATGCCACTAATACGAGAAATAGCGTCATTTTCAGACATAATACAATCCTATTACTTGCTTCTTTGAATTGCTTTTGCTATTTCTGCTAGTTTCTTAACACTTCCACCTTTCTCTAGAAAGGTTCCAATAACTAGGGCATCGGCTCCCGCTTTGACTAGGTTGGTTGCAGTTTTGATATCTCTAATTCCACCACCCACTATCAAAAATCCATTAAAGGCTTTTCTTACTGTTTTAACCATCTCTGGTGTAACACTAGATTTTGCTCCTGAACCTGCTTCCAAGTAGACAAATCTCATTCCAAGAAATTGTGCTGCAAGTGCATATGCTGCAGCGATTTTTGGTTTTTCAAATGGAATTCCCCTTGCAGAACCTACAAACCATGCGGAAGTTCCATCTCCAATAACCAAATATGCTGTTGGTAATGGTTCTAATCCAAATTTAAGAACAGTTGGTGCTCCTAATGCTTGTGCCTGAGTAATAAAATATGGATTTTCTGAATTCATTAATGAACTAAAAAGAATTGCATCAGCATTAGGCACTACTCCAGTGACGTTTCCAGGAAAGAGAATAATTGGTATTTTAATACCTTTTTTGATACCTTTGACTACCTGAGCCATTTCAATTTGATCCGTTGTGGATGAACCGCCTACTAGTATAGCAGAGGCTCCTATCTTTTCAACATCTTGAGCAAGTTTTCGTGAAGATTCTAACTTTGAGACTTCAGAATCAATTAGTACAAACAGTAATGCATTTTTCTTTTTTAGTTCAGATTTTAGGAATAATTCAACTTTATTTCCAGTCATAACAGGGGTTTGTAAATGACTCTTTAAAGTTTAATTGTAGTGAGGTATACAGATTTGTATAGCTATGGTAGAGTTTGAAAAATCTAATTTTAATAATATTATTCGTCAAATTATCAAAAAATCATTATTTACAGAACGACAAATTGAAATTATTTTAAATCAGAAAGATCTTCTAAACTCTAAATTTACTATTACTAAAGGCGCGTATTACAGACAAGTTGGTCAGTCTAGAGACAAATTAATAGCATTATTTTATTCAATCATACTTTTACGTGGTTTAGGTATACTTTTACCTGATGATATTGATGTGATATCAAAACTCTCGGAGCAGATACATGTGATAAATGAGAGTGATATATTCCCTGAAAGAGAAGATGAGGTCATCAATGTGATTGATAGATTGATACGTCAGGCATGCAATGTGTGATATTATCATTTAGAGTTGTATTATATGATTGAATTTTTTGTGATGTAAAGTGTGTTTTTGTTAATCTAAAGTGTGAAATAATATTATTCAATCACGATAAATCACAACATATGAATAATTTTTGTGATGTTAATAGAAATTCCTGAACCAGAAGTAATTCTAGGTGTAATAGTCTCATTTGTTGTAGGTTTGGTAGGCTTGTATAGTTATTACAAAATACGTCCATTCATCAAAACTAAGAGTGAGGTAATAGATTCATCACAGTTGGAGCGTTTAGAATATTATGAAAGACAGTTAATTGATATGAAAATACGCCTAGATGCAATAGAGATACAAGATTTTGAACAAAAAACTGAAGATCCTAATCTAGAATTAAAGCAGTTCCTAGAGAAATTAGCTAAAAATAATCAAGTTGTAGAAAAACTTATTGAGCCTCTAATAAAGACAGAAATTACGAATAAAGAGGAGTCTGTTTCTATTCGTATGCCTAATTTAGATCATAATAATGCAACAGACTATGTGTTGCATCTAATCACAAACAAAGCTATGACATCACGTGACATACAAATCACATTGAAGCGAAGTAGAGAGCATACTTCAAGATTAATGAAGAAATTATTTGAGGATGGTTATGTTCAAAGAAACACCAATACAAAACCATATACTTATTCAATTACAAAAAAAGGAAAAGAAAAGATAGAAATGATACAAGTCAATTCTATAATTATATAATCAATTTCTATGTTTCACAAGATTAGTTTTAGTCTATTTTATCAAAAAATAGGTCAGAAAATGTAGTTTTTATTATAGTTTATTAAAAAATAAAAATATTAAATTATATATATTATGAAATTATAATAGTATTATGTCAATACAAGAAAATGAGTTATTAGTAAAAATCACGTCTGCAGGAACCATTTCCATTCCAAAACAATTTCGAAAATACATGGATATTCAGAAGGGGGAATATGTCAAAGTAATCTTAGGTAAGGATCGTCTCATAGTACGAAAAATTACAATTTCTTAATTTATTGTTGTTTTTGACTAAGTTTTATGGCCTGATATGTCCATTCACGACCAGTTCTAATTCTATCCATCTTACCTTTAGTAGAAAATCTGGATAAATATGTAGAGATTATGCTGAGTTTAACAGGCTCGTTATATTCGTCTTCATATTTTTCAAGTATGTTTGTAGATGTGAACTTTCCCATCGGGAAGAATTTATCTACAATATGCCATATTTTTGAGCCTATTGAATCCATATTAGTGGTCTCTTGTTCTTCTATGTTCATTAAATCCATCATTTCAAATATTTTTAGAACCTTTTCTCGAGTGACATTACCTTCTAATTTGATGTCATATCGTGCTCCATCAGTATCTTCCATATCAATTCGAATACGTTTCTTAGCCATCTTTAAGATCTATGAGGATCTAGTGTTAACAGTTCAATTGATCCCAGAATATTTGTTAACTAGGAGGTTTGTTAACATTGACTGCCTAGGCCATGCCTAGTATGTTTTTTGTTATTAACAACGTCAATAATTACACCATATTCTCATCCCCCTAACTCATGCCTGGAGTGGAAATAAAGGGGTCTATTTTGAGATATTCACAGTGTTAACATCAATCTTAACGCCTGGAATGGAAATAA
This sequence comes from Nitrosarchaeum sp., assembly GCA_009697485.1. Lineage (GTDB taxonomy): Archaea > Thermoproteota > Nitrososphaeria > Nitrososphaerales > Nitrosopumilaceae > Nitrosarchaeum. The sequence continues at coordinate 1,672 of SICY01000063.1, read as the reverse complement.
AGGGGTAAAAATGACCTTTTTGGAAGTTTTCTTAATAGGAAATTAACAATTTGTTAACATTATGTTTGGTTTAGATTAAACCCACACACCTTCCTTTCCACTCTATCTTTTTCTTTATTTTTTTTTATTGGAAATCTAAAATCTAACTAAAAATAATTAATTACAAACTAAACTAGAATAACTATTCTCTTCTTTACTCTCTAAATTCAGATATCATTATGTTACTATTGAGTAGAAACATAGGTGTGTGAGTATGTCTGATCCAATTGATAGATTACTTGATGCAGCTGAATCTGGTAAGTCAATAATTAAAAACAGAGATATTCTTCATTTTACATATATTCCCAACACTATTCAACATAGAACTTCTGAACAGGAACAGGTAACACAATCATTACTACCTATCCTTAAACATTCAAGGCCTTCAAATTTACTAGTATACGGCAAACCTGGAACTGGAAAAACCCTTGTAGTGAAAAAAGTACTTAATAAAATTCAAGACAGGGTAGAAAAATCAAAATTCCCAATTAAACTAGTTTATTCAAATTCTAAAGAAGAAACAACTCTTTATGGGTTATTGGTAAGCTTTGGGCGGCAATTAGGAATAAAGGATGATAAATTACCAAGTACAGGTCTAGCAATCAGTGAAGTCTTCAAACGAATACTAACCAGTATAGATGAATCTAAAATTAATGCAATCTTTGTTATTGATGAAATTGACTATCTTGCACAACTAGTATCCAAAACAGGCAAAGACATCTTGTATCAACTAACCAGAGCAAATGAGCGTCTAAAACAAGGCTCGTTGACTTTGGTAGGAATTTCAAACGATCTTACATTCAAAGAAAAACTTGATCCTAGAGTAATCAGTAGCCTAGGCGAAGAAGAGGTGGTTTTTACAAATTATAATGTAGAACAAATCAAAAAAATACTAGAGGAACGAATCAAAGAGGCATTTATTCCTAATTCAGTGGCAGACTCAGCATTGAACCTTTGTGCAGCCCTGGCTGGTGGTGAACATGGGGATGCCAGAAGAGCAATTGACCTAATTCGTGTTGCAGGAGAAATTGCCGAAAGACAACAATCAGACAAAGTTACAGAAGATCATGTAAGAGAAGCATCTCTAAAAATTGAAGAAAATAAAGAAGAAACATCTCTAAAATCATACCCTCTCCATGAAAAGCTCGTTATTCTTGCAATAATGAAGGCAGGAGGGTCATCTACAGGGGAGATTTATTTATCTTACAAAGGATTGTGCAAAGTAGTAGGACGAGATGAATTGACACAAAGACGAGTTACTCAAATGCTTAGTGAAATTGAATTATCTGGAATCATTACTGGAAGACTAATTCATCAAGGAATACATGGAAGGACAAAAAAATACAAACTTACAATCTCATCTGAGATGATCAAAAAAACCTTCAAAGACGATCTAACTTTACAGGATATTATTTAATTTATTAGAATTATAATTTTCATGATAAACTTTGAAAGTCTTCAAATTTACCATAAGTGCTATTCCAGGATTTGGAGTCATTCCAACACTAGCTTGAAATGGAGTCTGTTTTTGCCAAGAACCAGAATTTAACAAAAGAATTCCTTTGTACATATCTAGTTCTGCCCTATGGACATGACCAACATGAAAAATATCCGGAATCTCATCAATTACCAT
>SICY01000062.1 GCA_009697485.1 Nitrosarchaeum sp. | reverse complement strand
TGGTAGTAGACCAGAAGGAATGGTAGAATTTGGTTCAGATTACTATACACTTCTTGGTAACAACTCAATTCTTCTAAAAGACAAAATAGTGTTGAAAAATACCGGCAATACCCCTGAATTGTGGTCTGCCCTTGAAAGTAATACTGCAAAATGGCAAGTTAGTGGAGATGTTTTCTTTAATCAAAGCTCAATGACTAGTGGACAAGAAAATGAAGTTCATTTTGAATTTGTAAAATAGTTAAAAACACCATAATTTGGTTATTGTATCATAAAAATCAAAAATTATGATAATTTGTTTTTAGGGGAAAAATATTGACAAAATTATAAAAGCCCATGAAGCAGGCTTTTATCAAATGGCAGAAGCAGGAATAGCCGCATATGGCTCAGCAATAGGAGTAGCAATTGCACTAGCAGTTGTGTGTTTTGCACTTCGTGGTAAAGGACATCCAGAACCACTAGATTAATCAAAGGAAATTATTCCTTTACAATATTTTTCATTTATCTTACTAGTCTTTGCTTAGACCTAGCATTTCAGATAATGACACCTGTCTGGTATTTTTCTTTGTGATAAAGCATCTTTGGTAGTATTGACAATCAGTGCAATCATTAGATGGCTCTAAAATTGGTGTTTTTTGTTCTTTAAGAAGATCACTTAGGACTCTGACTCTTCTGATAACCTCTTCAAACATTTTTTTATCACGCGTTAGTGAAAACATAATTTCTTCCTTATTTCCAGTAATGTAAATAATTATTCCATCTTTTTTATCATAAATCCACATGCAAGCATTAAGGTAAAGCAGATCATTTGCTAGAGGTGTTTCTAAAATAGCATTAGCAGGTCTAAACAAAACAATGGAATCATCTACAATCATATCTGCATGTCCTCTTAATTTGATATCGTCAATTGCAAATTCTTTTGGGTTACTACCGTATTGTAATTTTCGAAGCATGCCGGCAAGAAGATCATTAAAACCCCTCCTTTCAACTTCTTTGGGATCTACTCTATCATAATATGAGCGTCTTAGACATTGAACCACTTCTTTGAGATGAATAGTTTTGATGTCCTTTGCATCAATTTCAATTTCTAATTCCCTTCCAATAGAGTCTACTGCATTTTTTATTATACTTCGAAAATCTCTATCACCCATCATGATAAATCACTTAACAATCCATCCTTATAGATTAACTCATAATATTAATCAAAAATTTTGAAATTTTACTTGAAAATACTAGTATGACAAAATGTACTCCAAAACCTACAATTGCACCTATTACGAGATTTCCTGTTAGAAAATAGATTCCAAGAAATAATCCCAATGGAGGCAATGATAGAATCATAGCCAAAAATGTACTAACCCAAATTGTCTTAGTCACAATCTCTGTAGAAATTCTAGTTTTTTTCTTTGGAAATCTGATCATTTTTAGAATTTTATTCTTCTTCCAGAATTAACTTTGACATGGTAATTTCCGTTGGTATTTTTTGTTCAACTGCAAATGCAATGGCTGCCAAATTTCTGACTTCAAATGAAGTTAATTTAGTAATCCCTACAATTGTTGCAAAGCTAAATATTTTTGTAAAAGATCTTAATGCTGTTTGGTAAATTGCCATTTCAAAGGCTCTTTCAAATTCAGCAATTGCATCTAATTCATTTTCAGTCTGAGGGATCAAACTTTTGTATTTTGTATTGGACAATTCATTGAATGCATCTCTTATTGTTGGGGCTGCTATCATTTTTCCAAGTAGATCTTTGGCAGTTGGAGTTTGAGAAACAATCAAGTCTTGAATTTGGTCTTCCTGCAATCCCCAGAATTTTCCTCTAATTACACTTAGAATATTGTAAAAATCAACATCCATTCCAACCACTTTGGTTGCATCATTATCTGCATAACTTTTCATTGAACTAGCTAAATGTTGATATAAAATTTTATCAAAATATGTATCAATAATTTGTAGATTTTTTTTATCATTGTATAATGCTACAGCCTTTACTATTTCCTCACTAAACTCTACTGAACTCAAGCTAGCAACTGCTTCTTCAAGATCTTTTGCAACTAATGCCTTGATGACAATGTCTCTTTGTTTGATTAATTCCTCAGCATGAAGATTTATGTGAGTTTCAATTTCTTCTTGGGACTTTCCTAATATTTTTCCTTTCAGAATTGTTTTCAAATTAGAAACAATGAATTTCATATAATATGCGTCTAAAACACCAGAATTACCTACTGATTTTGCAATGGAATAATGTGTATCTGCTAGATGACTTCTTAGAGCCGATTCAATACCTTGTGATGTATATGGTTTTTGTACCTCTACTATAGAATTACCATAAATTGTATTTTTGATCCTAGTCAATAATTCATCAAGATCTCTTGATTCTGCCAGTGTTTGGAAATCAGATCTCTTTAATAATTTACCTCGTTTACTATATGATTTTACAGAGGCATAGACATTTTTTGATCCACCCATTTAGATAAATCTCAGCAGATAACCGATTTTAATGTTTGGCGTTCTCTTCTAAAAACATGATATTTTAAGTAATTTCATTGAGAAATCTAATTGCTTCTTCTTTATCTTGCTTTGATAGTTTTAAAAAAGCCTCTAAAATCTCCTTTTGAATTATTAAAGACTCGTCAGAAATATCCTTAAGTTTTGAGAGATCAAATGGAAGTAAATCTTTAATTTTATTATCACAAAATGCCTTGACATATTTTTGAAAAATTGAATATGTAAAATTTGGACTAGCATCTGATAGACTTTTAATGATTCTTTCATACTCTTTTTCCTTTGGATCTGATTGTGAAAAAATTTTTTCTAGTAACTTTCCTCTATCTTTGATCTCACTTATGGATAATGCAACCAGTACTCCTTTTTTTGTTAGATGATAATATGGAATTCCCTTTTCTTGAAGTGCTTTTGGACCACGTTTTAGAGGTAATCTTCCAGCTTCTTCAGCAATTTCCAAAGGAATCAAAATTTCATCTAGATCTCGAAAAATCCCGGAATAGATATTTTTCCAGGCAATACCATGTCTCTTTGCAATATTTTGAGAAATCCCTGTTCTTGTTCTTTCTGTTGGATTAGCATTACTAGCCAATATTGTGATAATTGCTCGTTGTCTATTAGCTTCTCCTGTAAGTTCTCCTTTTATCTTAAATGTATCAAAAATAGAGAGCTTTGTATCTGATCCCATCTTTATTTAATCACCACATGACATTATTTTCATTTTCTATGATAATATCAGAATAACCTAAAATATAATAACTTACCTTTTTTCCAGTTTTTGTATCTTCAACCCTTAAATAATTTTCAATTTCGATTAATTTAATGAATTCTAGGAATCGCAAGTATGCTCTATTACTTGTGATCACAGTAGCCATTACAGCAACAAGTGCAATGTCACAGGCATTCGCACAAAGTGTTAATGATGGTATGGACGGATACGTTGCAGGAACTAGTGGAATTTACACTGGTAATCCTAACGAATGTTGGTACGATGGTGGCGATGGCAATATGTTGGCTTGTAAAATTGATACAGGTGCTTCAGCATGGATGCTAACAGCTACATCACTGGTACTCATCATGACACCCGGAGTCGGGTTCTTTTATGGCGGTTTAGCCAGATCAAAGAACGTCGTCAACGTACTTGGTATGACCATAATTGTTATGGGCTTAATATCAGTACAATGGGTTCTATGGGGATACTCTCTAGCATTTGGTCCAATTGATAGTGATGCAAACATGTTCATGGGTTCGCTTGAATATGTTGGATTTAATGAGGTTTCACCTCATGCTCCACTAGGAGCACCAACTACTTGTTCTGATACAAGATTTACAGCAGCACCCGGTGAAGTATGTAGCGACAATTGGACAGGAGGAGTTTCACATCAGTTATTTGCCATGTTCCAGGCAACATTCGCAATTATTACACCAGCTCTAATCATTGGTGGATTAATTGACAGAATTAAGTTCAGCGCTTTGATAATCTTCATACTCCTATGGGCTACCTTCGTTTACGATCCAGTTGCACACTGGGTTTGGGGCGGCGGTTACATTGGAGGAGGCGCAATAGATCTTAATCCAGACTTAGCTCCGTCATACGGATTAGACTTTGCTGGTGGTACTGTAGTACACATTACTTCTGGATTTTCTGCACTAGCAGGTGCCTTAGTCCTTGGTAGAAGACTTGGATTTGGTAAGGTACCAATGGAACCACACAACATCCCAATGGTAATACTAGGAGCATCATTGCTCTGGTTTGGATGGTTTGGTTTTAACGCAGGAAGTGAAGTAGGTGTAGATGGCATTGCCGTAAGCGCATGGACTGTTACAAATACAGCAACTGGTATGGCTGCTCTCACTTGGGTCTTGATGTCATGGGCACATACAGGAAAACCAAGTATTATAGGAGCTGCATCAGGTGCAGTAGCAGGATTGGTAGCAATCACTCCAGCTTCAGGTTGGGTTGGTCCAATGGCTTCGATTATAATTGGTATTGCAGCTGGAACAATTTGTTATGGAAGTGTATCATTCAAGAACGCACGTAAATGGGATGACGCATTAGATGTATGGGGAGTACACGGAATGGGTGGTCTTACAGGTGCAATTTTGACTGGTACATTAGCTAGTCCACACATTTGGGATAGCGGAGACGGTATCGGCGCATGGACTGGTACTGCAGAAGGAATGGAACAGCAAGCAATCAACATCATCGCTGCAGCTATATCAGTAGGCTATGCATTTGGTGTTACAATTGTAATCCTCAAAATAATGGATGCCATATGGCCTGGCGGAATCAGAGTCACTCCTAAAGAAGAGGAGATTGGTCTTGATTTGGCACAGCACGGAGAAAGAGCATACGTCAACGAATAAGGAAAAATCCCTTTTTTTCTTTTTATTATTCAAACCAAATAAATTTACATCTGTTGTATTTTCTTAGATTATGATAATTTCTACAACAAATCTCAATTCAATCCTAAGTGATTCTAATATTGTAATAATTGATACACGTTCTTTCAAGGAATACTCGGAAGGTCATATTCCTGGAGCTGTAAATCTGGATCTGTTTGCATTTCATTGGATTGATACAACTAAGGAAGGAATTGAAAATTTTAACAGACAAACTGAAATGCTTTTTTCATTTGTTGGAATTACGCCAGAAAAAAAAGTTGTATTTTATGATGAAATCTCTGGCATGCTAGCTGCAAGAGGTGTTTGGATGTTGATGTATTTTTCACATCCAGATGTATCTATATTAGATGGAGGAATGAAAAAATGGAAACAAGAAAATCTTTCACTAGAAACAAAATCAAATGGTTTCAAACCTGCTAAATTTTCTGGAAAAATTAATCCAGAAATTATTTCTGGATTTGAATATCTAAATGACAATCTCAATCATCTCAAAATACTTGATGCAAGATCACAAAGCGAATTCAATGGAAATGTAATCCGAGCAGCTCAAGCAGGACATATTCCACACGCTACAAACATAGATTGGAATCTTAATCTCAACGAAGATGGGACTTTTAAAACTGATGAGGAATTATCAAAATTATATGATATCCCAAAAAACTCTGAAATTGTAACTTATTGTCAAGGAGCATATCGTGCTGCTAACACCTTTCTTATATTAAAAAAACTCGGTTTTGAAAACGTGCGTGTATATCTAGGCTCATGGGGAGAATGGGGAAATAAATTAGATCTACCAATAGAAAGCAATTAATTTTGTATTACAAACCATGGTTGAATTTTTTGGTTG
>SICY01000061.1 GCA_009697485.1 Nitrosarchaeum sp. | reverse complement strand
TTAGTAAACGAATCGAATGATCTTAGAAAAGAACATTCACTTAATTAAAAAATACGGAAAAGAATTGTCAAATTAATGATTCATCGCTTACTTCGATTGGTTTTCTTCCCATAAAACCTGAATCTTTTTCATGCCAGAATTTGATTTCAGTTTCACCGTATTTCCAACAAAGCCAGACTTCTTCATCAAATCTCTTTGATGGAAAATCAAGTAGTCCTTGTTCAATGCCTTTAACAACAACACCGGTATTTTCAAGTATCTCGATTGCTTCATAAAACTTGATTATTGCCGAATTAAGTTTTTGTTTGAGTAAAACAGATTCTTTAAATGTATTTGCAGCACTAAGGCCCATCTGCAGTTCTTGTTCTATTTTGGAAACCTCGTTCTGTTTTGCCAGGGTAAATTCAAATTTTTTGATTACGTCAGGCAAAGCATGATTTGCCTCATTTTTGGTAAAATATGAAAACATGTAGTAACCATTGTTTCCTTAATTAAATATCTTAGGTGCAAATTTATTAACAATAATTCTAGTGTCAAATTATGAATGAAGAACAAATAGAGATGCTAATTACTCAAACTATCAATGGGGCAGCTTTAACAATTCCGTCTTATCTAGAAGATATAAAACAAAATCAAGAAACACTCAAAGTTGAGAATCCACAAGAGTTTGTCTACGGAATGATAATGGGAATGGCGTTGGGCATGAGTGGTGCCTTGTTAAGCTCACAAAAAGAAATGCCTACTGCAGAAGAACAAATGAAAGTAAGAGATATCATATACAAGTATATTCCAGAAATTAGAGAACGGATCTTTAGTTGATAGGATTTACCAAAGTTGAGGAAGAGTTTCTGCAATCTATAGAGGAAGCAAGAATTGCAACATCACATGCAGATATCCCACATGTAAAACCAGTGTCATTTATTTATCATAACAACATTATTTTGATTGCAACCGACTATCAAACCAGGACATTCAAAAACGTGAAAATAAATCCAAAAGTTAGTGTAACAATCGATGTTTATGAATCTGGAAAACACAAAGCCATTTGCATTCAAGGAAAAGTTGAAATCTTGGAAAAAGGACAAGAATTCCTACAAACATACAAAATGTTTGAAAAAAAATTTGCATGGGTCAGAAACGAACCATGGAAAGAAAACGAAGCACCGTTTCTCAGAATTATTACCACCAATAAAACAAGTTGGGGATTAAAAATAGAAAACATCATGACATAATCTAATCGAGTAGTTATTGTTGATGATAATGAGGACATAACCAGTGTGATTTCAGATATTTTAGAGATTGGTGGGTTTAATGTTGTGGGAATTGGGCATAATGGAAAAGAAGCAGTACCACATACAAAGAACACAAACCAGATTTTATTTTCTTAGATGTAATGATGCCAATAATGAATGGAATTCAAGCACTAAAAGAAATTAAAGAAGAAAATTCTAAAGCCAATGTAATTATGGTTACAGCCGATGACGGAACTGGTGTAATCCAAGAATTAAAAAAACTGAACGCAACAGCAATAATTATTAAGCCTTTTAAAATTGAAGCAATTTTTGAAACAATCAAAAATATTAACAAGTAAAATAGAAAAAGAAATAAAAAGACGAAAATAATTTTAAAACATAGATGTCAAATAAGGTAAAATGCTCACATATTCTGGTACAAAAACAAAGTGAAGCAATAGTAATCTATGAACGCCTTAAAAATGGAGAAAAATTTGGAAAGTTAGCAAAAGAATTATCAATTGATACAGGTAGTGCAAAAAAAGATGGAAATTTGGGGTATTTTACAAAAGGAATGATGGTAAAACCATTTGAAGAGGCTGCTTTCAAATTACAAATTGGAGAAATGTCTGAACCAATTAAATCAGAATTTGGATATCACATAATCAAAAGATTTGGATAAAACAATAAAATCAATCTAGATTTTTGCATCTGATCAAAGACATGTATTTTTTCAGGATTAGAGAAATGCATCCAATCCTGTTTTTTGTGATTCTATTTCTTGATTTTTTTGTAGTACTTTTGTCATCTTTTCACCCATTGATTTTGCAGCAGCCATCTTTCTTTTTCCAATCCAATAATAGGTCTCATCTATTGTATTTTTTGCAATAAGCACAACTAATTTACCGGCATCTTTTCTTCCAGTTCTACCTCTTCTTTGAATATAGCGAACTGAGCTTGGAACATTATCATAAAAAATAACTTGGTTTACTTCAGAAATATCCAATCCCTCTTCTCCCACACGTGTCGCAATCAATACTCTAAATAGTCCATCACGAAAGTTCTGTACTGTTTGGATTTGTTTTTTTTGTTTTAATCCAGTTTCTCCAGACTTTCCAATTAGTATTCCAGCAGAGATTTTCATTTCAGTTAACTTGTTAAAAATTACATCAACAGAATCACGATAGCTTGTAAATATTAGAGCTTTTCCTGGAACAGATTCTATAATTTCTTTAAGTTTTAGAATTTTAGAGTGTTCTATCCCTTTTGATTGCGCATCTTTTGCAAGATGTATTGCTCTTGTAAAATTAGGATCAACTTCAAATAATTCTTTTACCCCTACACCTTTTTTTATTTTTGCACGCTCACAGAACTTCAAAAAAGATGTTATTCCGTGAGCCTCCAAAATACTCAAAGCATAATGAATTCTGATTGCAGTAAATAGGGGTTTTGCAGACCGTCTGTTTTGATTTAATACAAACTGTCTAATTCGCAATAAAGCAGATAGTGATTGTTGTTCTGCCAATTTAATGCCATTTTTTCTGAGAGTATCATATCGTTCATCTAAAGATAGTTTTAGTAAAGTTTGAATTGCTTTCATTTCAGGTGGGAGTTCTACACTGATCCATTCAGTGTTTGTCTCTTGTGTGTATGGTTTTACATCAGGACTGTCTTCTGTTCTTTCAGCTACACTTGAAATTCGTAGTTTGGTAAGAAGTTCAGTAGCTTTGTCTTTTTCACTTGGAAGTGTTGCAGTCATTCCAAGAATTCTCAAAGTAGAATTTGCAAATCTCTCTGCAATTCCTGAGTATGCATAATCACCTACAGTTCTATGAACTTCATCATATATCACCAAACTAAATTGTTCTGGAGAAACAATTTGTCTATCTAAATCATTTTTTGTAATTTCAGGAGTTGCACATATTACGCTACTATTCCAAAGTTTTGTTCTTTTCTGGATTGGATCCTCCCCTGTTATCAAAGAAATATCATCAATGGTAAGATTTTGTTTTAAAAACTCATAATGCTGATTTACTAAAACTCTAGTTGGAGCTAAAAATAAAATTCCACCTATTCCTTTTGACAGATATTCTGCAATGACTTGTAGTGCAATGGCAGTCTTTCCTAGACCAGTTGGCAATACCACAATGCAGTTTTCCTGCATTGCCTGATTTGCGAGATTTACCTGATAATCTCTTTTTTCAATTGAATTTTTTTGCACGTATTTTTTGTCAATGTATTCCAAAGATCTCTGAAATAAAGTTAGATTTTATTGATTTTATGCTTTCGTGTAGTCAAGTATTAACAATTGTATAGTTTCTAGTTTCTTATCAACGAAAACTATGCCTAAAATGATGAGTAATGTTGTAAAAAATTTAGATTATTGCAAAGTAAATCAATTCTTTTTGTGATTATGTCAAATCTTCAACCATAATATCTTTTTCAAGTAAAGACAAGACATCAAAATATTGATTTCATATAAGATAAAGTATTATTCAAAGAGGGTGTGATAACAGATTGAAAACCAGCAGAAAGTGGATGTTTTTTGTTTTACCAGCCAGCATAACAGCAGAAGGGTTACATATTGTCATACCATTGTATGTTCTTTTTCTTGGCGGTAATGTAGTAGATGTCGGTATTGTGATAGGACTTCATTATGCATTATCAGCAATTGGCGCAGTTTTTTGGGGGAAAGTTATTGACAAATACCACGTAAAGAGAGCAATATTGTTTATTTGTTTTTCAGCAATTACAATTTGTAGCATTGGATTATTTTTTACTGTTGATTTGAATTTAGTTTTTATAATTTCATCAGTTGCAGGATTTTTCATTATTGGAAAAAATCCAGTAACACAAATTCTAGTAATGGAATCAGTCTCAAACAATCAATGGAGCAGACTGTTTACACAAATTTCAATCATAACTAGTTTAGGAAGTTTAACTGCATTTTTAGTAGGTTCTATTTGGGATACATTTTTTGATCTTAGACCATACTTTCTCTTTTGCGCGATGATAAGTGCAATTGCAACAGTTCTAAGTATGTGGGTAGGCAGTAAAAGCAGCATAGAAAGACACACGATAGTGCATTCAATACATGGGGTAAGACATATTTTTGATCACACCAGGATAAATTTTCAGTTTATCTTTACTAAAGTTCCTCATCCACATGATTTTAAACCAATTATATCAATTTTCCAAAGAAAAATGTCTCATGAGATAGGGATACTTTTTCTTACAAATTTCTTATTTTATTTTGGAAGCAATATTTATTTTACAGCATTCATACCATTTCTAAAAAAATTTGATTTTACAAATTCAGAAGTTTTTTTAGTGTATATGATTCAAACATTGGTGTTATTTACAATATTTTTCTTTGTTCCACGTCTGATTTCAATGCTCACAGAAGAACGTGCAACACAAATATCGTATTTACCTAGAGTTCTAGGAATAATCATAGCTGCATCATTAATTCCCAGCATGACAGGAGTTAATTCACTTGTGATGGCAATGATTTCATCATGTTTGATGGTTTCAGCATTTTCTATTTTCAGTGTGTCAAACTCAATAATTATTTTCAAAGCAATCCCCAAAGGTTTTGAAGGAACATATCTTGGTGTGAATAGTTTCATGACAGGTGTAGGAATATTCTTAGGAGCTTTAACTGCAGGTTATGTTTCAAATGCTGTAAGTTATTCAGCAGCATTTGCCATAGCAGTAGGCATAATATTGTCATCACTAGTAATGTTTAGAATTTATTTGAAATACAAATTGTCTCATCGAATTGTCTAAAATCACAATATCTCTAGTATCTTGGAATAATACTGAGTCGTGACTTTGAAGAGACTGCAATTATAGAGATTATTGCCACAACTAAAATCATTACTGCAATTGGTCCAAATTCTGGAACAACTACACCGTTGCTTATTTCAACTTGTACTGACTGTTTATGCTCTGATGAGAGACCCTGATTTGCAGTAATAGTATAAAATCCATCTTCTTTCCACAGTTGTCCTCCAGATATGATCTCTGTTGAAAACTCACCATCTGTACCTGGTGTGACCTGTGCAATCGAAATCAAATTGCCATTAGGGGAAGTTACAGTAAATGTAATATCTGTTGTAGAACTAATTGTACTTCCAGTTACAATAATTTTATTGTCACCAAAGGTAGTTTCAGTAGAGAGAGTGATAGCACTTGGTTTATCATCTATCATATCAGGATCTTGGGATTGAATTGGAGATTTTGTTGGAGATATAGTTGAACCTATTACTGTGAATTGTATTTGTGCAGTTTTTTCTGTATCTTCATGACTTGCAATTACTGTGTATGTACCATCCTTGAAACTTGGAAGTGGGGGATGAATCAATCGTTTGAACACACCATCATCATCAAATGGTAATTCTGGTGCATAGATAACTTCTCCATCAGGAGCAATAAGGGTAATGGTGACGGGTTTGAAAATAGACACACCAGTTATCTTGCCAATAACTAATACAGAATCCAAAGATTGTATTTCAGTTTGAGAAGTACTCAATTCGATCATCGGCTCTGCAAAAGCAGAGATTGGAATCGATATTGCAACTAAAATT
>SICY01000060.1 GCA_009697485.1 Nitrosarchaeum sp. | reverse complement strand
ATGAGGCTCAGGCATATGTTGCCCTTATCTCAAAAGGAACAATATCTGCAGGCGAACTTGCGTATTATTCAGATCTACCAAGAACCAAGATATATCCCACGTTATTAAAGCTGGAAAACAAGAAGTTGGCAATAATTTCAAAAAGCAAGCCAATCATGTGCACGGCAATTGCACCTGAAGATGCATTTGATTCAATTATCCATGAGCAAATTAACAAAGTAAATGCAATGAATACCTTGGTTTCAAATCTAAAAAAAGCAAGTGAAGAAAGCAGAAAGTCTAGAGGTTCGGAAGAAAAAAGGTATTTTCACGTTAGTGCAAACAATGTCTTAGAACATCTAAGAACAATGATTGAATGTTCAAAATCTTCAATTAACATCATGGTAGATCAATGGGGATTGGGATTATTAGAAGAATGTAAAGAGCAGTTACTATCAGTACTTCGCAGGAATTTAGAAGTCAGATTATTGTTGCCATCAGCACAGATTTGCTCAGAATCATACAGAGCAATTCCAAATGAAGTGAAAATCAGAATCTCAGACATAATACAAAATTGTTTTGTTTTTGATGAAACAGAAGTATTGATGGTAAACAATGAAAATGGCAAGGGAGCAATATTCTCATCAACAGAGGTATTAGGGGTAAATCAGAATAGGATGTTTGCAGATATTTGGAGAAATTCAATTAAAACAGAATCACTTGCAGACATGACAAAAAATGAAGCTCAAGAAGTTTACAAAATTATTCGTATCATTAATGAAAATGGATTAACACATATTCTAAATTCAACAATGATTTCAAAAAAACCTGAGCTGGATATGCTCAAATTACTTGAAAAGAATGGAATCAATTTAAAAGGTAAATCACTTGATGAAATAATTGAGATCATGGATGCTGTACTACAAATCATGTGCTCTGGCCATGTGAATTTTGATGCTAACACTAAAAACATAACAATAGAATCAAAATTGAATAGCGGTCATTCATTGCCATGGGTATCTATTTTGGACGGATGCCTACAAAAACAAGGGTATAAAACAAGAACAGTATATCAAAATAATTCAAGCAAAGGCGAAAAAGTCCTCATCAAAATAAGTAAAAACTAAAATCAGCTAACGGGCATTCACAGTTGTGATTGAAGAAAAAATAAAATCAATTGGAATTAAACTGCCCAATCCTCCAAGTCCTGCTGGATCTTATATTCCAGTAGTAAAATCAGGCAATTTACTATATGTTTCAGGCCAAATCCCAATGGAAGATGGGAAAGTAGTGTTTACAGGAAAAGTTTCAGATGCAAATATTGAAACGGCACAAAAATCGGCAAGGATTTGCGCAATTAACATACTTGCTCAACTCAAAAAAGAATTAGGAGATTTAGAAAAAATTTCCAGAATTGTCAGATTGTCAGGATTTGTAAATTCAGGGCCAGAATTTACACAGCAACCAAAAGTAATCAACGCTGCCTCAGATTTATTTTATGAAATATTTGGAGAGTGTGGAAAACACTCTAGAATTGCAGTCGGGGTGTCAAGTTTGCCGTTAAATTCAATGACAGAAATTGATGCCATAGTAGAAACAAAATAGTGAAAATTTCAATTTTGAAACTTAGTTTAATTTTTTATTAAATTCTTTAAGGAATGTTTGAATTTTTGGTTTTGGGATAACAGCTCCGCATGCTTTATCATGCCCACCGCCTGAACCACCAAGGTCAGTTGCAAGAATATTAACAATTTTACCCAAGTGGGTTTTGCAAGATTTTGATCCTCGTACAGATACTGCATAGATACCATGATCAACTCTTTCTTTGTATGCAACGCCAACATCTTTTCCAGACAATCCTAAAACAAAATTAACTGCACCACTTGCACCAGAATCCATAATTTCCATATACCCAATATTCTTCATAGTCTTCAATCCTTTTTTGACTTTGGCAATTATGAGTGCAAGTTTCTCAACTTGGATTTGTGCAAATTCAAATGTGTTTGGAATCTCGTGGGGGAATTTTGAATCAGCTAATTCTTCTACCAAATACAGCAAGTAATCAGGATCTTTTTGGTGCCCAACTATATTGTAAGTAAGAACAGTTGCATTAATCAAAGAAAATTGCCTATCGTAGATTTGCAATAATTTAGAGCCAATTGGTCTATCCTCCATATAATCAGTAATAGCAGCACATGCAGCAATGAATGGAGCTTGATCAGAGAGTTTTGATTTGAAGGCATTATAGACCTGAACAGTGGTACATTCATTGATATCATGAATCATTTTAACTTTAATTTTTTCCAAGTCTTTGATAATTTTTGGATCAATATCATGATGATCAATGTACGTCACTGCAACATGATTCTTTTTTAAAATTCTCAAGTGTTCAACAAATTCATCTTGATTCTTTTTACTAAGACCCAAATCGCAAATATATAATGATTTTAATTTTTCATCTGCACAAACTTTCTGGATAGCCTCCATCTGTCCTGGGTAATCAACCAAAACAGAATCACCGCCAAAAGCCTGTCGGATCAAAGCTGCTGAACTTATACCGTCAGCATCTTCTTTGTGTGAAATACAAACAATTTTAGTTCTTGGTTGTTGAGATATCTTTGGTTTTGTTATAATTTTTTTCTTAACAGTCTTTGTTGTTTTCTTTATTTTAGATGCGACCATTATTGTCGATTCACTTGTATACCCTCATTTAAATCAAGAATGAGTTATTGTTTTGATTTCTGAGATTCTTGTTTGGGGCTTTGATTTGTCAAAGATGTAGAATTTACAAATGCATCATAAAATGATAATCCATTCATCTGGGTTTGAATATCAATTTCTTGAATTTTGCGTAACTCGTCTCTAGACGCAGTTAAGACTAGATTGTCAAGTTTCTCTAAAAGTTGTCGTTCAGCTGGAGTCATTTAATTTTTAATTAAAAATAATCATTTATGAGCCAGAGTTGACATATTAGACTAATTACTAAACTTCATAGACATGATTTCTTGCGAAAATATAATAAAAGATTTCTCAAAGGATGTGTGTGGAGACAAAAAACACAGGCTTGCGCGGGATTCAGGTTGCAGATACAAGAATCTCAAATATTGATGGAGAAAAAGGCAAGCTGATTTATCGTGGGTATGACATTTTAGAACTTACAAAAAAATCAAACTATGAAGAAACAGCATATTTGTTATTACATGACGAATTACCAACCAAAGAACAACTATCAGAGTTCAAATCCAAACTAAATGAGGCAAGATGGATTCCCAAAAGAATGCAAATCAACATGGGAAATTGGAGAAAAGATGCCGATCCAATGGATATGCTACAAGCATTTGTTGCAGCACTGGCAGGATATTATGATGAAGAATTTGCAACCAAAGAAGCAAGCTATGATAAAGCAATTAATCTAATTGCCAAAGTACCTACAATAATTGCAAGTTGGCAAAGAGTCAGAGATGGGTTAGAAATAGTTGATCCTGACCCAAGTTTAGATCATGCAGCAAATTTTCTCTACATGATGTTTGGAGAAAAACCAGATAAAGAAATTGAAAAGATTTTTGATACATGTTTGATTCTTCATGCAGAGCACACCTTTAACGCATCTACATTTGTTGCAAGACAAGTTGCATCAACTAGAGCACATATGTATTCAGCAACAAGTGCAGCAATTGGCGCATTAAGCGGAGAACTACATGGCGGAGCAAACACAGAGGTAATGAAGATGCTTTTAGACATAGGTACTATAGATAATGTTGTTCCATGGATTAAGGAAAAAATGAGCAAGAGTGAGAAAATCATGGGAATGGGTCATGCTGTGTATAAAACATATGATCCGAGAGCACAAGTGTTAAAAGAATTATCAAGAAAACTTGCTGCAAAAACAGGTGAACCATGGTATGACATTACAGAAAAAGTAGAAACAACTACAATTTCAGAAATAAAAATACAAAAAGGAAAAGAAATCTATCCAAATGTAGATTTGTACAGTGCTTCAATTTACTATATGCTAAAAATTCCAATGGATCTTAATACGCCAATTTTTGCAATATCAAGAGTTGCAGGATGGGCAGCACACATAATTGAAGAAAAATTTGCAGAAGCAGCACCAAAGCCTGCATTATACAGACCAGAAGCAGTCTATGTTGGAAAATATTGCGGACCAGAAGGCTGTGAATACAAAGGTCTAGACTTGAGAAAATAATTTTTAATTTCTTGTATTAAGCCACTCTTTAGCTTTAGAATTTACGTCATGTTTGTACAATACTTCAAAAACCATATCGTAAAATGTGATGCCTTTTTTTTGTGCTTGAACATCTAGCCAACGAATTCCATCAGCCAGTTCAGGATCATATTCTGAAAATTCTACGAGTTCGTCGACCATTTTTGAAAAGAATGTTTGTGACTCTAGCATATGTTGCTCTTTGAATCTTTGATCATAAGGGCGGGATTCAAAATATATAGACAAAAAACCGCTTTTTGGTTGACAATTGGAGCATGTTTTATTTTTTGATGGAAATACAAAGAGAATATCTTGGGTAATTCAAACAGACAATTCAGTCATAGAGCAAAAAAGAGAACATGCCGATATTTACTTGGATAAAGTAACAAATCAACAATCAAAATACATAGGATTGCATGTGGGGTTGTTTTGGGGCATTGGCACATTTATCATAAAAAATCAAGATGTTGTAAAAGTAGCAATAGACGATAACTCAATATTTGAGCATTTATCAACCAATCAAAAAAATTATGATGAATTTATTGAAAAAAGAACTTGTTTTATCAGACAATTAATCGAACAAAGAAAATTAAAAGTTCATTATGAATTGATAGCAACAGACAAAAACTTGGCTGCTAAAAAAATATAATGCAAAGGCGCTTAAGACCAAAAACTGGAGTTACTTGGTGACAGCCCCGATGCATTTTGTAATTGTACTAGAGAAATGAATCATAAAAGAAAGAGTTGTTCAACATGATTGACCATAGTTAAAATCAATTAAAGCGATCATGTGAGATTTTCAACAGTTTTTTTAGATTTGTGTAAATTTTTGAAGAAAATTAGAAATTATACACATGACAAAACTTCAAACTAAGATTCAGATAGGACATAATTTTCTAAATTTTCCAATTATTTTAAATTGTGAACGTAATAGTAAAGATTAGATTTATTTAGCTTGAGGAAATCCTTGGATCAATTATGGCAGGTATAGATAAAGCGGCAATTGCATTTTCTATTGCAATTGTAGCTATTGGCGTAGGATTTGCAGCTTATGCTGGTAATGTTCAAGACAACACTCCAGCTGTTTCTGCTCCAGTAATGACAAAAACTATGGAGCCAAAAACACAAGCAGACCCATTTGCAGACATTGCAAATAAGGTAAAGCAAGATGCAGAATCTACAACAACAGAAGAAACTGTAGTAGAAGATGAGGCAATGGTTGAAGAATCAGCTGCACCAGTTGAGGAATCATCCGGACCAGAAACAGTTAGTGTTGAAATTCCAAAAGGGACTTCATCTCCAGGCTGTGAAACATCTAATGCATGTTTTTCACCAGCATCACTTACAATCAACTCAGGTGATACTGTAGAATGGACAAATGTCGATACAGTTACACACACAGTAACAAGTGGTAGTCCAGCTAATGGTCCATCCGGTGTATTTGATAGTAGTTTAATCATGGGAGGCGCATCATTTGAAAACACATTTGATGAAGCAGGAAGCTATGATTACTTCTGCATGATACATCCATGGATGGCTGGAAACATTCAAGTGAACTAACCAAAATTTTTCTTTTTTATTATTTTATTTGATTTTTACGTATTGTTCTATTGTATGCCACCCCAAATCTATGAGTCTCATCTCGTGCATACTGTAAAATTTTCA
>SICY01000059.1 GCA_009697485.1 Nitrosarchaeum sp. | reverse complement strand
GTATGATTCCACATGGATTTATCACAGGAATTCCAGGAGGAATTTTAAATGAATGCATTGTAAGAAAAATTCAAGGAATATCTCTACTTGCAAAAGCAAACAAAACATCGCCAGATCCAGCAGCTGCATCGACGTTAATAGAGGCATTAAATAGATTCTACGATATGAAAATAGATACATCGGATTTGGAGAAAGAAAAGGATCGGATTAATTCTGAATTTAGTGAATTATCTCAAAAATATGTAGAGCACAGAGAAGAGTTTGCCGGCATGTACATGTGAGTTAAAACTAGGCAAATTCTTTTATTCACAGCAAATACGCATGAAACTATGGTCTTAACCTACAAAAAGGCAGGCGTGGACATAACCAAAATCAAACAAAGCCAAGCAGCAATAGGCAAGATGATTGAATCTACACATAAACTCCAAAAAATGGCAAAAATCACACATGGTTTTGGACATTATGCTGGAATTGTAGAGATTCCAGGAGGAAAATTATTAGCTACTCATACAGATGGTGTAGGAACCAAAGTAGTAATTGCAAATTTGATGAAAAAATACAACACAATTGGAATTGATTGTGTTGCAATGAATGTAAATGATATAATCTGTATTGGTGCAACACCAGTTTCATTTGTAGATTATATTGCTGCAAACAAAAATGATCAAAGAATTTTCAAAGGAATCGTAGAAGGGTTGGTAAAAGGTGCAAAGAAATCGGCAATGCCAATTGTAGGAGGAGAGACAGCTATAATGCCAGATGTCATTGCAGGAAAAGGATTTTCATTTGATTTAGCTGGAATGGTGGTAGGTCTTGTTTCAAAGAAAGACATGGTGCTTGGAAATAAAATAAAAACAGGGGACATTATAATAGGTGCAAAAAGTAGTGGGATGCATTCCAACGGATATTCATTAGCAAGAAAAGCGCTTTTAGCAAAATATTCCATAAAAGACAAAGTGAAAGGAGTTGGAGTGATAGGGGAATCTCTTTTGACACCCACAGAAATTTATGTAAAACCAGTTTTAGAAATAATTCAAAAGTGTAAAGTAAACGGGTTGGCACACATTACAGGGGGAGCATTTACAAAATTACTCCGCCTCAAAAAAACAGGATACGACATAGATTCACTACCAACAATTCCACCCATAATGAAATTAATTGAAGAACAAGGTGTAAAACAAGATGAAATGTATAAAACATTTAACATGGGTGTGGGATTTTGTGTCGTAGCATCAAAAGATCAAGTAGATAAAATAAAATCAATATTTAAAAAACACAGTATCTCAAGTCAGGAAATTGGTCAAATTACATCTAGAAAAGGAGTTTTTGTAAATTCTACAAAAATTGCATGACAATTAGACAGTTGTGAAAGAAAGTTCAACCCATAATTACCTTATATGACCATATTTTATTTGAAAATAGAGAAATGTTAGGAGCATCCATTAATAAAAAAACAGCCACGGGACTTTTGCTTCTAAGCATTCTGTCCATTATGGTTTGGATCATGCCAGAAATAATAGGATTTGACGCAAGTGTTTCCTTGCGTCTTTTGGCAATAGTTCTGCTTTCAATATACATTATACTGGCATTTGAGATTGTTCACAGAACTATAATTGTATTAATTGCAGCTACCATTGCAATCATAATTGGCATCACCACAGGTCTTTTCCAAGCTGATCAAAGTTTTGAATTTGCAATTCGTTCTGTTGATTTTAACACAATAGGTCTTTTGCTAGGAATGATGATCATTGTGATCATTTTAGCTGAGACAGGAATTTTCCAATATATTGGAATCAAAATGTGTAAAGCATCCAAAGGAAACATGTGGAAGCTTTTGATCATGATGAGTGTATTTACTGCAGTTACATCGATGTTCATAGATAACGTTACAACAATTCTGCTGATGATTCCCATCACTATTTCCATATTCAAAACTTTTCGCATGTCACCTATTCCCTTCATACTTGCACAGGTACTTGCATCAAACGTAGGCGGAACTGCTACTCTTATCGGAGATCCGCCAAACATAATGATAGGC
This sequence comes from Nitrosarchaeum sp., assembly GCA_009697485.1. GTDB lineage: Archaea > Thermoproteota > Nitrososphaeria > Nitrososphaerales > Nitrosopumilaceae > Nitrosarchaeum. The sequence continues at coordinate 3,968 of SICY01000059.1, read as the reverse complement.
TCAGCTGCTAACATTGACTTTAGTACATTTTTGATTCACATGGGTCCTGTAATTGGAGTTTCATTGATAGTATCGCTTATTTTATTCAAAGTATTTTTTAGAAAAGATCTAAGAGCAACACCACAAAATCTTGGAGAATTAATGAGTCAAAATGAAATATCCCTCATTAAGGATAGACCTCTTTTGATAAAATCATTATTGGTGTTGTTTAGTGTTATAGTACTTTTTGTTATTCATGGTAGTTTACACATTGAGCCTTCACTGATTGCACTTGGTGGAGCAGGAGTTTTGCTACTCATATCAAAAATAAAGCCTGAAAAAATATTACATGAGGTTGACTGGAGCACCCTCATATTCTTTGCGTGTCTTTTTATCACCATAAATATCGGAAGAGAATCCGGAATGATTGATGTGCTAGCCAAGGCTGCACTTGGTATAACAGCAGGAAATCCATGGGCAAGTTTCTTTGTGATAACATGGGTGTCTGCAGTTGCAAGTGCATTTGTAGACAATATTCCATTTGCTGCAACTATGATACCACTAATTGAAGTTCTAAATCAAAATCCAAGCATTGCCGCAGAATTTCACAATGCCATTAGTCCTCTTTGGTGGGCATTATCTTTGGGTGTAGGGCTTGGAGGAAATGGCACACTTATTGGATCAAGTGCAGGAATCATTGCCATAGGACTGGCAGAAAAACATGGTTACAAAATTACCTTCATGCAATTTTTCAAAATAGGATTCCCATTTATGATAATAACAGTGGCAGTAGGCAGTGTTGTTTTGATGATTGATCTGATGCTAAGACTATAATCATTAGAACAATTTCAAGAGCGTAGACAATACCATTTCTAAAAAGTACTAAAAAATAGAAACTGAAGTTATTTAACGAATTTATGTACTATACAACATGAATATTCATGAACAAGTTGGAGCCTATATTTTCAAAAGCATGTGGCGAAATCATGCAAAATCTCCTAACTGTAAATGAGCCAACTAAAAAGCAAGTCAAAAATGAAATTAAAAAAATATGTGCAAAATATGCACTAGAGCGAATTCCTAGAAATCATGAGATTCTTTCAATGGCAAAAAATTCAGATTTTTCTAAATTACAAAAAGTTTTGCTTAAAAAACCAATCAAGACAGCATCAGGAGTATCAATAATTGCATTAATGCCAAAACCATATGCGTGTCCACATGGAAGATGCACATATTGTCCAGGTGGGATTGAATACAATTCACCTAATAGCTATACAGGAAAAGAACCATCAACACTTAATGCAATTGAAAATGGATATGAACCTAAACTCCAAATCATAACAAAAATTGAAAAACTGATTGCATATGGACATGATCCGTCAAAAATGGAAATAGTAATTGTAGGAGGGACATTTTTATTTATGCCAAAAGACTATCAAGAAAATTTCATCAAGTCTTGCTATGATGCACTAAATGGAACAGATTCAAATAATTTAGAAGAAGCAAAATTAAACAATGAACATGCAAAAATAAGAAATGTGGGATTTACAATTGAGACAAAACCAGATTACTGCAAACAGATACACGTTGATGCAATGTTAGATTATGGAATTACAAGAATAGAGATCGGAGTGCAAACATTACAAGAAAGAGTGTACAAAATTGTCAATAGAGGACATGATTATAATGATGTAATAGAATCATTTCAAATTTCAAAAGATGCAGGATACAAAATTGTGGCACATATGATGCCAGGTCTTCCTACAATGACTCCGGAGGGAGACATTGCTGATTTTAAAAAATTATTTGATGACTCACAACTCAGACCAGACATGTTGAAAATTTATCCATCACTAGTCATAGAAAATACTCCACTTTATGACCAATACAAACGCGGTGAATACACTCCATATTCAGATCAAGACATGATCAGTGTTTTAACGGAAGTAAAGAGAAACATCCCAAAATGGGTCAGAATAATGAGAGTACAAAGAGAGATATCGCCAAATGAGATCATAGCAGGCCCAAAATCAGGAAACCTCAGACAAATAGTACAACAAAATCTGAGCAAACAAGGTATTTCATGTAAATGCATAAGATGTAGAGAGGCAGGACTATCAAACAAAAAGACAGATGACCAGAATCTAAAACTAGACAGAATTAATTATGAGTCATCTGGTGGACATGAAGTATTTTTGTCGTATGAAGACACGAATGATTCAATCTATGGATTTTTGAGATTAAGAAAACCAAGTATTTTGGCACATAGAAAAGAAGTTGGAAATGACTCTTGCATTGTACGAGAACTACATGTATACGGTAAATCATTAAAGTTGGGAGAAAAAGGAGAAAATCAAATACAGCATTCAGGATTGGGGAAAAATTTAATGAAAGAAGCTGAAAAAATTTCTAAAGAAGAATTTGACGCTACAAAACTCTTAGTGATTAGTGCTGTAGGAACAAGAGAGTACTATCAAAAATTAGGGTATTCGTTATATGGACCATACATGACAAAGCCATTGAATCAAGAATAGACATGTCAGAGCAGGAAATATTTGGAAAAGGAACTTGGATAGACAAATTAGCTCATGAGTTACTAGAACGTGAAAAATCTCTAGGTAGAAGTTTAGATCTTTTAAGAGTTGAAAGTGGACTGGGAGCTTCAGGAGTACCACATATTGGAAGCCTAGGAGATGCTGTTAGAGCATATGGAGTAAAACTTGCGCTAGAAAACTTTGGATATAAATCTGAATTAATTGCATACTCTGATGATTTAGATGGATTAAGAAAGATTCCAGAAGGATTCCCTGATTCTTTAGAAGAACATTTGGCAAAACCGGTTTCATTAATTCCAGACCCATTTGGATGTCACGAATCATATGGAATGCACATGAGTAGTATTCTTTTGGATGGTCTTGACAAAATGGGAATTAAATATGAGTTTAGAAGAGCAAGAGACACATACAAGAAAGGATTACTAAAAGAACAAATTCATACAATTTTGCAAAACAGCTCAAAGATAGGGGATAAAATTTCAGAACTAGTAGGCCAAGAAAAATTTCAAAAATTTCTCCCATATTTTCCAGTTTGCGCAAACTGTAACAGGCTTTACACCGCAGAATCATTTGAGTATTTAGCAGATGAGAAGAAAGTAAGATACAAATGCCATGATGCAGAGATTGGCTCAAAAATGATCAAAGGTTGTGGCCATAATGGAGAAGCAGACATCACAAAAGATTTAGGAAAACTTGCATGGAAAGTGGAATTTGCTGCAAGATGGGCAGCATTTGATATTAGATTTGAAGCCTATGGAAAAGACATCATGGATTCGGTCAAAGTAAATGATTGGGTATCAGATGAGGTTTTGAATTTCCCACACCCTCATCATGTCAAATATGAAATGTTTTTAGATAAAGGAGGAAAGAAGATTTCAAAATCACTAGGCAATGGGGTCACAGGACAAAAATGGATGGAATTTGGAAGCCCAAAATCAATTCTATTACTTCTTTACAAAAGAATTACAGGTGCAAGAGAGTTAGGATTTGAAGACATACCATCATTGATGAACGAATATAATGAATTAGAAGACATATTTTTTGGAAAAATCAAAGTGGATAATCAGGCCAAGTTAATAAAATCAAAAGGACTCTATGAATATGTAAATCTATTAGATCCGCCAAAAGAGCCAAGCATTCATGTCAACTATAGATTACTAGTGGAATTAGCCAAAATGTTCAAAGAGAATAGAATCGAAAGAGTAATGAAAAAGTTATTAGATTATGGAGTAATCAAAAATCCAGATTCACAAATAGAAAAACTAATTGAGTTGGCAGGAAATTTTGCAGATGAGTTTGATCAACAAGAGAAAGTAGAAATTGATATGGATGAATCAACAAAAAAAGTGTTGAAGATACTAGTTGATGCACTTAATGCAGAAGAAGAGCCAGAAGACATTCAAAATACAATATATCAAATTGCAAAATCAAACG
>SICY01000058.1 GCA_009697485.1 Nitrosarchaeum sp. | reverse complement strand
ACATTACTACAACAAATAAGATGAAAGAATGGGATTCAGCTGCATCATATTGTTTAATTTCTGAAGCAGGTGGAAAAATGACGGATATGTTAGGTAATGATATTACATACAATAACAAAATAGTAAATCACCAAAATGGAATTTTAGTAACTAATGGATTGATTCATGATAAAATAGTTAAAGAATTTAAAAAACTAGATTAGGTTTCTTTTCTTAAGAAATTCCTTTACCTTTTTTGCACTATCTGTTAATGACTCGTGTTCTGTATCAATTAGCAAGTTTGGATTCTGTGGAGCCTCAAATGGATCGTCAATTCCTGTAAATCCTTTGATCTCGCCCCTTCTTGCCTTGGCATACATTCCCTTGACATCTCTTTGCTCACATTTTTCAATTGAGCATTTAACGTAACATTCAGCAAACTGGTCACCTGAATCGATGATCTCTCTTGCATTGTCTCTGTTTTCCTTGTATGGGGAAACAAGAGATACTGCAGATGGAACACCATGTTTTAGTAATAATTTTGCCAGATGAGCTACTCTTTTGTTGTGCTCATCTCTTCCTGCTTTGGAAAAGTCTTTTGGTGAAAACCACTCTCTTAGCTCATCTCCATCAAGCATTGCTAGATTTGGAATATCTTTTTGTAGCTCTCTAACAATTGTAGTCTTACCTGAACATGGTAGACCAGTCATCCATAAAACAAAAGGCTTCATAATTTAAAATTTCTCAAATAGGTCTTAAAGAGCTTACGTTAGAAACCAAGGACGTTTCTCAAGATATTCAATTTCTTTGATCATATCTTGCATCTTTTTTGTAATTGCCATAACAGAATGAAACTGTTCAAACATCTCCATCTCTTCTTCTTTTGATATTACTTCACGTTCTGCCTTATCAAAGAATTGTTCCTCTTTTGACATGTGGTCCATAAGGTAAATTGAATATGTTCTAAGAAATCTTGCTACAGGCTCTCTTGCATCTTCACCGTTCTTCCAACGTGTCAGATGTATTGATATATTTTTTGCAATCCTTCGCGAAAACTCGTGCTCTATCATCAGACTTCTTATCTCTTCTTTTAGATGATCATAGCTTGCCACACATGGAAAATATGAGTCTTCCTCTCTTGAATAATGAATAGAGTCTAGGAATTCTGCAATTACTAGATTTATTTTTTCAATATCACCAAGTGGTATGTCTTTTCCATCATAAAGATCCTTGTAACATTTTATGATTATTTTTTCTAGACGTTTGATCTGCTTGTGGTCTTCCCGTAAAGAGTCAGTTGCACTCAATGATATCAAATTGTTTATGATGATTTAATGTGTATCTAGGTTACAAAATCGCTTTTGGAGCAAAACATCTCTCATAAATAATATTTCATTATTAAGTAAAAAACCAAAAATCTACAAGAAATAGATCAAAAAGAAAGATGAGAGTTAAGACTTTAATTTTCCATTAATAGTTTGGATATATTTTTGATTATATTCGGTAAATAATCGAATTTTGTCTTGTGCCAGAGCCATAGCACCAGGCCTACTATTGATATGTTTATTTGCTATTTGTTGTTCTTTTAACAACTTTTTCAAATCATCTTTAGTTTGTAATTCAAGTTCATTAATCAAGTTTTGAAATTCATTTTCTAGTAATTCCTTTGTATCTGGAATTGCAGGTGGAATTGCTCCTATGATTTCTTTTGTAGTGATTCTTCCAAATACTTTTTTGTTTAGTTCAGTCAATAATCAAAATTCCTTTTGGTGTTATAAATTCAATTTGGTTTGTGTAGAATTTGATATTTTTGTTTGGCATAAATTGATTAAAATTTCCTTTAATAGTTGTTTAAATAAAAAATGACCAGTTCATATCTAATTCATGTTATATAATAAAACATTATAAGAAATCAATCCTAGTAATATTTATGGCAATTCCAGATGACATTCAGGAATACGTTGAAAAAAATATCAAATTAATGATTTCTCAGACTGAGACATATCTTCCTATCATCAAAATAGTATTTCCTTATTCAAAAAACTTAGCAGATGGAATTTACAATCTAATTGTAGGTAGCGCAATATCTGTTTTTATTAATCAATATGCAATGAGAATGAAATATCCAACAGCTGAAGATTTTTCAGAGTTTGCAAAAATAGCTTACAAATATAGAGATAAGATAGATCAGTTCTTCAAATAATTACTAGAATGCAAACGAGTAAATTTTAATGGTTTTTTCTTATCATGTAATTAAATTTGAAACCATATCATTTTTACAAGGTACACATTGGTCTCAATCGGTAGGAGATAAAGGAGTTCTATACAAATCTCTCAAGGATCCTTATTCTAAGTTAATAATTCAATCATCAGATAACTCAGAAAAACTATTTCATGTTCCTAAAGACAGAACAGTAATTGTTGTAAACAAAGTTGTTCACTTTCTAGGCGAATTAGTCTAAACTTAACTAATTAGTAATCAAAGTATACAAATAATAATTCTTATGGTTGATTAACCATTTATTATAGCAGCCATTAGTGATTTTCCACCAATTAATGCACCAATAGATAGTCCTATGTTTGCTACAAGATTAACAACTAGAGTACCATAATGATGATTATCTAATAGATTACTAGAGTCAAGTGCAAATGATGACATGGTAGTAAGTGAACCACAAAAACCGATTGCAGTTAATAGTGAATATCTTCCATCAAGATTCCATTGTTCTGATAAAATGACAAACATTCCTAGGATAAATGCTCCAAGAACATTAACAATCAAAACATTAAGAGGTAAAGTATTGAACAATAATGGAGATTCTGTGATTTTATATCTTAGAAAAGCCCCCTAGTACAGATCCTCCTGCCAAAAATACAAATTCCAAACCTTTCATTATTTACTTCTAATTTTTGTATTATTAGAGATTATTAGCGTTATTTAGTCATGATTTTTTATTCATATCAAGGCTATGTCATATCTATTTTGAACATAAAACTTAGGATTTTTATAGGTTCAATAGTTTGTGCAGAATGAATGACGCTTAAACTACAATGTCAAGATTATGGATTTGAATGTAACTTTGTTTTAGATGGAGCAAAAAATATCACATTACTCGAAAAGCTAAGAGTGCATTTTGCAGAAGAGCATGGAATTGAGTATACAATTGAGGCAATCACTCAGATGATTGTTAATCGTGGTCACTCTTTAGAGTCCATTAGAAAAGAATAGTTTGCTTTATCTTATTTTTTAATATAACATTATCATATTGAATTAATTTTTTGTATATGATTATTGATTTCTAAGAGTAATAATTGAAAAAATGAGAAATAAAGTTATTTAAAGAAATCAAACTCTTGATCTCTTTTTTGTTTAGGTAGATCCTCCATTACAGCTTGTACTACTTCGTTGTGATTATATGTGAGATGTCGTAGGAACTTTGCAGATTCATCAGCCCTTTTCTTTGCATCTGCAAATAACATTTCAGGACTACTTAGTTCATTCATCATGGTGTTACATTCTTTACATGGCTCAAAATCAAGATAAAGTTTCATAATTTGTAGGATCCTTCTTAGTATTTAGACTATTTTATGGATTGAATCATAGATGACTCTTTTTTCCTAGGCTTTACCTTATCAATGGAGTCAAGTAGATCTTGCTGTGTTATTTTGATGTCTTTGATATTTTCTGATTTTGTGTTAACATGTCTTTTCAATGCAAGAATGGCGGCTCTGTTTGTTATAGCAGCCATATCAGCGCCACTAAATCCGTTTGTTAATTCAACAATTTTTGTTATGTTGACATCGTTTGCTAGTGGTTTCTTTTTGGAATGAATCCTGAATATTTGTTCTCTGCCTTTAGAAGCTGGATTTGGAACCTCAATGATTCTATCAAATCTGCCAGGTCTAAGTAATGCCTCATCAACAATATCAAGTCTGTTTGTAGCACCAATTATCAAGACATTATGTAGTTCTTCTAGTCCATCAATTTCAGTGAGAATTTGAGAGACAACATTTTCAGTTACATGTGAACCTGAATCACCACTGCCTCTCCTTGGTACAAGTGCGTCTACCTCATCAAGGAATATTATACATGGTGCTGCCTGACGAGCTTTTCTAAAAATTTCTCTTACTCCTTTTTCAGATTCACCTATCCATTTTGAGAGTAACTCCGGGCCTTTAATGCTGATAAAGTTAGAATCAGTCATTGTTGCCAATGCTTTTGCAATCATTGTTTTTCCAGTTCCTGGAGGACCGTGAAGTAAAATTCCTTTTGGTGCTTCTACGTCAACATACTCAAAAGCTTCTTTGTGTTTAATTGGCCATTCCACAGCTTCACGTAACTCTTCTTTTAATTCATCAAGACCGCCTACATCATTCCAGTCAACATTTGGAATTTGTACTTGGACTTCTCGTAATGCACTTGGTCTTACTTCTTTTAGTGCATCTCTAAAGTCATCACTTGTAATCTTAATTTTTTGAAGAATTTCTGTAGAAACTTTTTCTTCACTAAGATTAATTTCAGGTAAAATTCTTCGTAAAGATCGCATTGCTGCTTCTTTTGATAACATTTCAAGATCAGCTCCTACAAATCCATGTGTTATTTTTGCAATTTGTTTGAGATCTACTTTTTCATCAATTGGCATTCCACGTGTATGAATTGAGAGGATGTCATATCTTCCCTCATCATCTGGAATTCCAATTTCAATTTCTCTATCAAATCTACCTGGTCTTCTAAGAGCAGGATCAATTGAATCTGGTCTGTTAGTAGCTGCAATAACTACAACTTTACCCCTGCTTTTCATACCATCCATTAATGTCAAAAGCTGAGAAACAATTCTTTTTTCAACTTCTCCAGAAACCTCATCTCGTTTTGGGGCAATTGAATCAATTTCATCAATGAATACAATACTTGGTGAATTTTCTTCTGCTTGTTTGAAAATCTCTCTAATTCTTTCCTCACTTTCTCCATAATACTTTCCCATAATTTCAGGTCCGCTAAGTGAAATAAAGTGAGCACTGGTCTCACCAGCAACTGCTTTTGCCAATAGAGTTTTTCCAGTTCCTGGAGGACCATATAATAACACGCCTTTTGGTGCTTCTACGCCTATTTTCTCAAATAATTCTGGATGTCTCATGGGCAATTCTACCATCTCACGGATTTTTTGAACTTCTTTTTTCAAACCTCCTAATTCATCATATGTAATTCGTGGAATAGTTGAATCAACTGCTTTTGTCATAGGGCCAAGCTTGAAAATTGTACTTTCAGTTACAATTACTGGTTTTGATGGTTTTGTATTGGTTATGACGAATTGTATTTTTCCACCCATTTGGGTTGGTAGTTGGATTGAATCATGAACAGTAAAAACATAATTTTGGAAATTTGTAATCATAACATCGTGTAATTGTTCTTCATCAATAGATAATTTTTCAGTTGGAGATAAAGTAATTTGTTCAGCATCAGCAGCTTCTACTGATTTTATAGAAATGTTATCGCCAATTCCAGCACCAATATTTTGTCTAGTCATTCCATCAATTTTGATAATACCAGTACCGTATTCTTCAGGAGAGCCAGGCCAAAGTTTTACATGTGTTTTTTTGTTGTGTGTTAATTCTAAAATTTGTCCTGGTTTCCACTTAGCATCTTCAATTATTTTAGGATCAACTATAGCTCTACCTCTCCCAACATGCTGTTGTGGAATTTCAATTACTTTTAAAATAATTTCATTCATTTTTTCTCCATAAAAATTAGTGGGGTTTATTCAACTTCCACTTTTTTGCCTTTTGGCTTTTCATCTTCAATTAACTTGAAGACTAGTTCGAGAATTCCATTTTTGTAAGAAGCTTTTGCAGAGTTTTCATCAACTTTGTATTTGATTGGAACTTTTACGTGGTATTTCTTTTCACCATGTTCTGCAGAAATATCTACAAATTTGTCTTGCACAAGAATTTTAACGTCTGTTTTTTCAACTCCTGGTATCTCGGCTACAAGTTTTACCAGTTTTTCTTTTTCATCCACAATTACATCTACAG
>SICY01000057.1 GCA_009697485.1 Nitrosarchaeum sp. | reverse complement strand
TCTTTGAATTTCCTTTGCCAGTCTATGAGAGTTAGTCAAAGCAAGATTACACGAAGTTGTGCCTGAGCAACCAATAGGGGCAGCCATGGTTAAGGCGCCAGACTTTGCCAATCCCACGGTAAGCAGTTTGGAATACAAACGTGACAAATCATCATCATGGACATAGCGTAATGCAATATTTTGTACAAATCCAGCTCTTGCATAGCCTTCTGAGGAGAATTCTCTAATTATTGTTGCCAGTGCAATTATCTGATTTGATGTAATGTCTCCAGCCTCAAGGGTTATGAATACAGAATGATATTCAGACTGTTTTTGTTTTAGGGTGTTGGTTTTTAACCATCTTGCATATCCATCAGGAATTGAACTTCCGCTTTCATCAGATATTCTAATCGGTCTTTTGATTACTGACGGAGTAGGGTCTACTTCAAGACGAGTTACAACAGATTGAGTTGCCCTTACTATAGCTCTTTCTTTAAGAACCAGATTTTGGAATTTTTCCCAACCCATGTCATTTACAAGATAACGCATTCTATTTCGTGCCATGTTTTTTCTATCACCTAGTCGATCAAAGATTCGCAGTACTGCAATTGAGGTATACAAAAGATCTTCTTCTGGAGTAAACTCTTCTAATTGATAGCCTACAAAAGACTTGTTACCTAATCCGCCACCAAGAAAAATTTTGAATCCTTTTTGAATAGTTTCATCCAAATCCCTAGTTTGTGGAATCAATCCAACATCTACCATTCTTACCATTCCATGTTTTTCACAACATGTAAAATTAAATTTGAATTTTCTTGGGAGACTTTGCGATAATGGATTTCTCAAGAAGAATCTAGCTGTGGCAAGTGCATACGGAGTAGAATCAAATTCTTCATCAGGACAAACTCCAGATAAAGGGCTACACATTACATTTCTTACAGAATTGCCACATGCTTCACGCGATGTAAGACCTACTTCAGCTAGTCCTCGTAAAATTTCTGAAACATCTTCTAAGATTACCCAATGTAATTGAATATTTTCTCTTGTAGAAAAATGAGCGCTTCCTATAGAAAATTGCTCACTTAGCTGAGATATTTTTTCAAGTTGGTGCGGATAGATTTCTCCTGCGGGTAATTTGATTCGGACCATAGCATAATCATTGGTCATTCTGGTGCCATATGCCCCATGCTGAAGCCTATATCGTCTAAAGCTGTCTTCGTCGTATTTTCCTTGACGGAATAACTTTACAGTATTAGCAAAGTCTTCGGCTTCCTCAATTCTTGCCCAATTAATTTTAGGTTTGGGCGAGTCTGGATACGATTGTTTAAGATCAGATATAGTCAATACAATAGAAAGTCCTTTGAGTTATGATATAAATTTTTGATATGGGGAAGTTTAGGAGGCAAGATTTCAATGTCATACATGAATTTTCCTATACTGCAAATAATTCTGGCATCTTAGAATTAGTTTCCCCTAATTTAAAAAAGTGGGAAAGTATTAATGGGTTCTAAGAAGCAATATTTCCATGCAAAAAGCTACTGTTGCAGAAAAATCAACAAAAATATTTACTGATGTTCGTGAAGTCGATATTACTCGTGCAATTGCAAATGAATGGCACTCAGTTCTAATAGACAGAGCAGAATCAGATGTGATAATTATAGGAGCTGGACCTGCAGGATTAACTGCAAGTAGAGATCTTTCAAATATGGGTTTCAAAGTTTTAGTTGTTGAACAAAACAATTACCTTGGCGGAGGTTATTGGCTAGGTGGATATATGATGAATCCAGTAACAGTTAGAGAACCAGCGCAAAAAATGTGGGATGAATTAGGTGTTCCATACAAAAAAGTTTCAGAAGGATTATACTTAACACCTGGACCACATGCGGTTTCAAAATTAATTGCAGCTGCATGTGATGCAGGAGTAAAATTTCTCAATCTTACAAAGTTTGATGATCTTGTTTTAAAAAATGGCAGAGTTGCAGGCATTGTTGTTAATTGGATGCCAGTATCAGCATTACCAAGAAACATCACATGTGTTGATCCAATTGCACTTGAGGCAAAAATGGTTATCGATGCATCAGGTCATGACTCTGTTGCAGTAAAGCGACTTGTCGATAGAGGATTAGTAGAATGGAAGGGAATGAATCCAATGTATGTAAACGAAGGGGAAGAGCATGTGGTTCACAATACCGGTGAAGTATATCCAGGATTGGTTGCAGCAGGAATGTCTGTGACTGAAACCTATGGACTGGCAAGAATGGGTCCCACGTATGGTTCAATGTTGTTTTCAGGAAGAAAAGCAGCTGAAATCACAGCAGAGAAAATTAAAGAGTTAGAAAGATAAACAATCATCAATTTATTGATTCATTGAAGAACTCAAAAATATTTTTGTATGATGAGCCTACTGTTTCCAATATTCAACTTGGGAGACTGGCTGGTTTTCTGAAAGAAACATTTCCAGTTCAAGTTGAAACAAGAGGCAGTATTCTAAAATTCGCAAAAAAAGACACAGCTGCAAAAATTGCATCATGTAGAATTTTCAATTCTAGAAAACCATATGAAAAACACAAACCCAGTGCAGATGAGATTCTTTTTGAAGAAGCAAATTTTGAAGACACTGCAAAAACAGAAAATATTATCATGTATGACGGATTTGAACTTCAAAAAGTATTAACAGAATTAGTCCCAAATGAGGAAACATCATCAGATTTATTCCATATTTTTTTTACAAACAAATTGACATGTACGTATGATTGTAATGATTATAGATATCACGGAAGAGCAGTAATCGGTGCAAATCCTTCAATAATTTCAACAACAGGAATAATTGAAGCACCGGCAAAGCCAAGAGAATACTATTTAGATCTAATATCAAATTACACACAGGGCATAAATGTAGAATCAATAAAGCAAAAATACAAAGGAACGTATCTAGAATATAACGACACCAGACTATCAAAAATCATAGAAGGTTATCTGTTACAAGCAATATTTTATTTTGAAACAGGAGAAGCGTTTTGCGACAAAACAGAATGTAGACTTTTTAATGCACATTGGCAAAAAGACCTGTTGTATTCACAGCTAGAAAATGGAAAATTATGTGAACCCCATCAACAAGTGTTAAAGAAATTAACAGGGAGTGATTTGTAGTTATGAATTATCTTATTTTTAAATCATAATCATTTAATAATGAAATTCAAAGATGTCATATCATGATGGCTGCAGACTCTGGTGCAACAATACTTGAAAACAAAGATTCACCAAAGATGCCAGATAAAAAGAAGACAAAATTTGACATAGTAATTATTGGAGCAGGCCCTTCAGGGTATACTGCAGGAATTTATTGTTCAAGGGCAGGATATGACACCCTTATTTTATCAGGCATATTGCCAGGTGGGCAATTAGTCAATACTACAGAAGTTGAGAATTATCCAGGATTTGAAAAAGGGATAATGGGTCCAGATTTAATGATAGAGATGAGAAAACAAACGCAGAGAATGGGAACTATAATAATAGACGATGAAGTAGTAGATGTAGATTTCAGACACAAACCGTTCAAGGTCCTAACAGCCTCAGAAGAATATGAGGGAAGAGCGGTAATTATTGCGACAGGGGCAAATCCTAGAAAAATAGGATTGCCTGGAGAGCAGACGTTTGCAGGAAAAGGAGTATCGTATTGTGCAACATGTGACGGTCCATTTTTTAGAAATCAAGAATTGGTAGTAGTGGGTGGAGGAGACTCTGCAGTAGAAGAAGCAACATTTCTCACTAAATTTGCAACAACTGTACACCTAGTACATAGACGAGAATCATTACGTGCTAGTAAAATAATGCAAGAAAGAGCAATGAAAAACAATAAAATAAAATTTCATTGGAATTATGAAGTAACAGACATCAAGGGGGATCAAAAAATGCGCCAGGCAGTATTAAAAAATATCAAAACAGGTGAGGAAAAAACACTTGATGTTGCAGGTCTTTTTGTTGCAATTGGTCATGAGCCAAATACCAAACTTTTCAAGAAACAAATTGATGTAGATAATGAAGGGTATATTATTTTAAAAAATAAAACACATACGAATGTAGAAGGAGTTTTTGCAGCAGGAGATGTGCATGATCGAAGTTATAGACAAGCAGTTACTGCAGCAGGGTTTGGATGCATGGCTGCAATAGATGTAGACAAGTACCTTACAGAAAATTCCTAAATAACCAATCTAATCCACAAATTATCTAATGAAAAACGCTCAATGCAAAAAATGTTTGAATAAATTTAATGAAAAAGACATTTACACAATTCAGCAATTCCAATACAGAAAAGAACCACCATACGAATGGACAAGAGAGTTTTTTAGAGGTTTAGAAATTGGAGAATGGGATTCGTTTTGTGAGAAATGCATAATGGATTATTCAAAAATATCAAATGATTCATGGAAGAATCATGCTCAAAATTAGATTCCAAACTCTTTATTGCAGAAAAATTTAGGCATATTATGACTGAAGAACTTGAAAAATTAAAAAAATCAGCCAAGGAATATAGTGGTAATTTAGCCAAGTTAGGAAAAGAACTAGCTGAAATTCAATTTAATTACAAAGTAATAGAAAACACTACAGAAAAATATTGGCAAAAGCGTATCAATGAATTTAAGAAATATAATGAAAAAGGAACAGAGTATTATACTCAAGCACAAGCATTGATGAATTTAGTAGACAAGGAACAATCAGGATTATTTTTACTCAGCATAAGCAAACTACGTCAGCTTGAATTAAAACTATTAACAAATATGGAAGAAGTAAAACAAAATCCATCAATTATTAAATCAAAAGACAAACAACAAAGTAAATGGAGCAAAGAACTCAGAGAAAAAGTATTAGAATCAAGCAATGCGTGTCTGCATCATGAAATGGATATGAATAAATTTTTTCGAGAATTTTATGAAACGCATCTAAAAAATATTTTAGAGGAAAAATAGTACTAAAAAGTAATACATTTGAAAATCAATATGCCAATTCTGACATGTATTTTGCTTCTTTGAGAGATTCTTCAAATTCTTTTTCAGTCATAATATTTTGTTTAGCATAAACGCTCTTGAATTTTCTTCCATCGTCAGCAAAGATTCCAACTACGCATGCATCACTGGTAATAGAATATTTTTTCATACATGCATAAACAGCTGCTGAAGAAGGACTGACTAATAATTTGTCTTTTCTAAGTACTTCTTTTACAACAGAAAATGCCTCATCATTACTAACAGATACCCAATCATCAACTACATTTTCTCGTTTTAAAAACAAATCAGGTTTTGCAGATTCTTCAAAATTTCGCCATCCTTGAATTAGGTGATTTTGCTGAGGTTGGCATCCAATAATTTTAACATCTGGATTTTTTTCTTTAAGAAAAGCACCAATTCCAGTAATTGTTCCTCCAGTTCCAACGCCTGTAAAGAAATGAGTGACTTTACCATCAGTTTGTTTCCAAATTTCAGGACCTGTTCCAACGTAATGACCCATAAAATTTGCCTCGTTTGCATATTGATTTGGAGAATAATACGTATCAGGTCTTGATGCTGCTATTGATGTTGCCAAGGCTATGCTTTGATCAGTTCCAGCCCCAACCTTTGGGCAAAGATCATCGCTGGTTTCAAAAACTTTGGCCCCTAGATTTCGAATAATATCCTTGGTTTCATTACTGGCTTTTTCAGGAATCACGATCTCAACTTTGTAGCCAAGTAAATTTGCAATACCAGTTAATGCAATTCCAGTGTTTCCAGATGTAGGTTCAATAATGATACTTTTCCCTTTTGTAAGTTTACCTTTTTCTTCACCATCTTTAATCATCCAGTATGCAGCTCTGTCTTTTACAGAACCAAACGGATTGTGACCTTCAAGTTTTGCAAAATATGTAACTTTTTGATTTGAAAGAGAATCTAATTTTACAAGTGGTGTATTGCCAACTCGGTTTAAAATATCAGAACTAGTAACATATGCCATGATTTTGTTTTATTTCACCTTTTTAATTTGAAAAGTGATTGTGTTACCATCTTTTTTCAT
>SICY01000056.1 GCA_009697485.1 Nitrosarchaeum sp. | reverse complement strand
TACAGCAGACATAAGGAATGGTAAAATTTTACCTCAAGCCAATTTAAATCATAAGTAGATTTATTTTTGATGTTTTAAGAGAGTAATCATTGGCAATTTTACCGATAGATAGCGGACGTTACGGTACTAAAGAAATGTTGGATGTTTTTAGTGAGCAAAAAAAAGTAAATTATCAATTAGAGATTGAAGGGATAGCTGCAATATCACAAAGTGAGATTGGAATTATTCCAAAAACAGCCGGTAAAATAATTCACAATGCTGCAATGTCAGGAAAAATTACTGTAAAAAGAATTAAAGAATTAGAAGCAAAAAGTGATCACGATACAGCTGCACTAGTTGAATCATTAAGTGAAAAATGTACAAAAAATGCAAGACCATGGATTCATTATGGATTAACAAGTAATGATTTGGTAGATACTAGTAATTCTATGCAGATGAGAGATGCGTTACGAATTATTGAATCCAAAGTTGCAAAAATGGCATTACTGTTAGCAAAAAGAGCAGTTCAACATGGTAAAATTCCAGCAGTAGGTAGAACTCATGGTCAACATGCTAGCATAATATCATTCGGACTAAAATTTGCAAATTGGGCAGCAGAGATGGCAAAACATGTAGAAAGAATTGAAGAAATCAAGAAAAGAATTTTGATTTGCAAAACACTTGGAGTTGTTGGGACGGGATCATTGATGGGTATAAAATCACTTGAGGTTCAAAAGCGAGTTGCAAAACGGCTAAACCTTTTCCCAGCAGATGTAACTACGCAGATAGTTCCCAGAGAAAGATATGCAGAATACGTATTTGAATTAGCACTGATCGGTGCAACTTTGGAAAAAATTGCAGTTGAAATTAGAAATTTACAAAGAACTGAAATCGGTGAAGTTGCTGAACAATTCAAGAAAGGTCAAATGGGAAGCAGTGCAGTTCCAGTAAAGAGAAATCCCACTAAAAGCGAAAGAGTTTCATCTTTATCTAAAATATTACGTAGTCAAATAGCAATAACTTTTGAAAACATTCCATTATGGCATGAACGAGATCTTTCAAATTCAGCAAATGAGAGATTTGTACTTCCTACAGCAGCCATTCTAGTAGATGAAATGTTAGAGACCATGATTAAAGTAATTTCAAGTCTAATGGTAAATGAAAAAAGAATTGTAGATAATTTGGATATTACAAAGGGACAAATATTTGCAGAATTTGTTTTAGAGGCATTAATTAGAAAAGGAGTCCCGAGATTTATTGCGTATAGAGATGTGCAAAGAGTTGCCTTTGAGGCAAAAGATAAAGAAATTCAATATATAGATGCAATTAAAAATGATAAAGCATTTTCAACAAAACTTACAAAAAAAGAAATTGATTCAATATTTTCTCCAGAAAAACACCTTGGCGCATCTCCATTAATCATAAGCAATGTTAACAAATTAGTTCAAGAAACTGTCAAAAAATTTATTTAGATTTTAGCAGTGCTTTGTGGATTTTTGAACCATATTGTAGAGCTTTTTTTCTTTTTGTATACGAAATTTCAGGAACGCCCACATCGCTTGCTAATTTTCGTATAATGTGTTTCCTCAACAGATCGTCAGAATCATAAATTTTTTCAGAGATAGGAATAGTTTTAGCAAATTCTATAAAATTAGAAGACAGTAAAGGTTGAACAATTCTAACACCAAATTCAGATGCGATTTGATTGACTGCTTTCATCATTTTAATTTCATTATCTAGTTTTGAATTCATAACTTCAAGAATCTTTGATTCTCCTTCAGAGATAGCTACTCTATATGCATTATATCCACAGAATAGTTCATCTATTCCATTTGCAGTTACAACAATATCAATTCCCAGACTTTGTGCTAGTTTTGATACATAGTAAAATGCAATACAATTTTCATTCCAAGAGAGATTGTCTGTCTTTATTGTTTGTTTGATTTTGATGGCTATGTCTTGAAAAGTATGAGAGTCAATTTCTAAAACATGATGAACTAATTTCAACTGTTGATTAACTTCTTTTGCAAATAATACATCATGAGATTCTGGAAAACCAATGGTCAGTAAAGTTACATCATATCCTAGATCTGAACAAATCTTAGAGATTAGTGTACTGTCAACACCTCCAGAAAATGCAATGCCTATTTTTTTTTCCATTATGTTTTCTTTAATAGAATTTTTAATTTTATCAAGTAGTTCTTTTTTCATTTTTTTCACTAATTATCAGGTTATTTGTTATACAAAGCAACCATGATTAATCTCATCATCTAACTATTAATTTAGTATTGTAAATATAAAATCATGATAAGATTAGCATCAGAATCTATAGAGCATGAATTAAAAAACCTGAAGGGGTGGACGATTGTAAATAATAAAATACACAAAGAATTTCAATTTGATGACTTTAATCAGGCATTTGGATTCATGACAAGGGCTGCAATGCATATAGAAAAAATGAATCATCATCCTGAATGGTTTAACGTCTACAATAAGATAATAGTAGATTTAACAACTCATGATGCGGGAGGAGTCACTCAAAATGATATCAATCTGGCTAAAATTCTAAATTCACTAGAATAATTTCAAATTACTGAATAAAATAATTTTTTAGTTTTATGTATTACAGAATTTATATACAGAGCTAAGCCAGTTGACTTCACATGGCTTCAAGTCCCACAATTCTAGATTCAGATTTTAGATATATTGACAAAAAAGGTAATCTAATGAGAACACGAACTGAATTGACAATAGCACAAATGCTATCATTTCTTGATGAAGATTATGAGTATGATTATAAATTATCATTAAAAAATGGAAGTTCTGTAACTGTTGATTTTAAGACAAAGAAGGGGTTGATTGAAGTAATTGATAATGAAGAAGATATAAAAAAATATAATGAAATCAAAGAAAATCTACTAGAAGAAAAAGTGATGGCCATAGGACATCCGAAATACGCTGCACAAATTAAAGAATTACAAGATATAGTATTCTATGATAAAACACCTCAAACAGGATCAATATTTCTAGAAGACCCATCATTTTCATTTGATTATGCACATATTCTTCCTTTAGTAGAGAAATGTTCCATTCTACATGGGCATACATCTTCAGTAATGGTTGAACTAGTTGGACAAATGAAAGATAATCTGCTTGTAGATTTTGGAATAGCAAAAAAAATCATAAAAGAAGTTGTTACAGTATTTGATCATAAATTTTTCATTAATAGAAAGTATCTAAAAAAAGAAGATGATTCTCACTATCAGATTCAATTTGATGGGCCAAAAGGGATGTTTGATATTCAAGTTCCAAAAGATACAGCATATCTCTTAGAAGGAGAAGCTACTGTTGAAAATCTTTCAAGTGAAATTATCAAACTGCTTGCTCCAAAATTACCTCAAAATGTAGAAGCTGTTGGAGTTTACATTTACGAAGGATACAACAAAGGTTCGCACATTATTTCAAATATTTCAAGATAGTTAAGAAATGGAACCAAAAATTGCAGAAAAAGCTTGGAACCCAGAGTTAGAAAAAGAAATTCTCAAACAGTGGACAAATGAAAAAATTTATGAATTTGTACCAAGAGAAGATAATTTTACAATAGATACACCCCCACCCTATCCATCAGGTAGACCATGGCACATAGGTGCAGCAGCACATTATTCTCAAATTGATATGATAGCACGTACTGCAAGGATGGCTGGAAAGAATGTATATTTTCCAATAGGAATTGATAGAAACGGTCTTCCTGTAGAAATTTACACAGAGAGAAAACACAACATCAGAATGCGTGAAACTGAAAGAGGTGAATTTCTAAAATTATGCAGAGCTGCATTAGATGATTTAGAAGATGAAATGATATTAATCATGAAAAATTTAGGAATCAGTGGAGATTTCTCCAATTATTATAGAACAGATTCTGAAGAATACAGAACATTAACACAATCTACATTTATTGAACTGTGGAAAAAAGGACAAGTGTATCTTGCAAATAGACCAAATAATTATGATTGGGTTTCAGGTACAACTATTGCAGATGCAGAAATTACATATGAAGATTTACCAACCAAACTAGTTTATATGAAATTTCAGATTAAAGATACTGAGAAAGAGATAATCATTGCGAGTACCAGACCAGAACTTCTTTGTGCATGCAAAACCATAATTGTAAATCCAGAAGATGAGAGATATGCAAAATATATTGGAAAAAAAGTGATCGTACCAATTACTAATGCAGAAGTTGAACTAAAAACACATCATTCAGCTCATCAAGAATTTGGTTCTGGTGCAGTTATGGTATGTAGTTACGGTGATCAAAACGATGTAGCATTATTTAGAGAACTAGAACTGGAAGAAATTGTTGCAATCGGATTAGATGGAAAAATGACAGAAGCTGCAGGGAATTATGTTGGATTAAAACCAAAACAAGCACGGGCAAAAATTATTGAGGATTTAGAAAATAAAGGGCTGGTAGAAAAAATTGAAGACATAATTCATAGAACTCCAGTATCTGAACGAAGTAAAAATCCAATTGAGATAATTCCAATGGAAGAATATTATCTAAAACAAAAAGAATCAATTGAAAAAATGAAAAAACTAGGACAGGGAATTACATTTTATCCTGCCATGCATAAGCAGATTCTAATGAATTGGCTAGAATCCATCAATATTGATTGGCCAATATCAAGAAGAAGATACTATGGTACTGAAATTCCTATTTGGTACTGCAAAAATTGTTCTGAGCCTCACGTACCTGAGCCTGGAAAATACTACAAGCCATGGATGGAAAAATGCCCTATCAATCAGTGTCCTAAGTGTAAAACTACTGAATTTGTAGGTGAAGAGAGAACATTTGATACATGGATGGATTCTAGTGTTTCACCTCTTTTTATCAGTAAATTTAACAAAGATCAAGAATTTTTCAATAAAGTGTATCCTACTGCAATTCGCCCTCAAGCAAAAGATATTGTGAGAACTTGGTTATACTATACACTTCTAAGATGTGAACAACTTACTGGAAAGAAACCATGGTCAGAAGCATGGATTATGGGATATGGTCTTGATGAAAAAGGAATGAAAATGAGTAAGAGTAAAGGAAACGCAATTGATCCTTTACCAGTAATTGAACAATTTGGTGCAGACACTTTTAGATTTTGGAGCGCGAGTGAGATTAATCATGGATATGATTTTAGATGTAATGAACAAAAAATTGAATCAACAAAAAAATTTCTCAGTAAACTATGGAATGTTTCTAGATTTTTGTCTAGTTTTCCCGTAATTGAATCAGGAACTCCAACAACCACGGACAAATGGATATTATCTGAATTAGATGATTTAATCAAAGAATGTAAAAAAGGATATGATGAATATAATTTCTTTATTCCCGCAATTGCAATTAGAGAATTCACTTGGAATCTTTTTGCTGCACATTACATTGAAATGGTTAAAGCAAGAGCGTATGGAATTGGTTTTTCAGATGAAGAAAGAGATGGTGCAATATACACCTTACATAAAACATTATCAACCATTTTAAAATTATTAGCACCAATTACACCATTTATCACTGAATACCTTTGGAAAACTTTGTATTCAACAGAGAGTATTCATAAACAACATCAAGTAGAATCAGAATCAAAATATAACCAAAATAAAATTACAAAAGAAATAACAGAATTTAATTCCAAAGTATGGAATGAAAAAAAGACAAAAAATCTTTCATTAAAGGATTCAATCACAATAACAATTCCAGAAAGTCTAGAATCTTTCAAAAAGGATTTGAAATCTATGCATAATTTAGCTGATAATTGAGCCTAAATCATACGTGTATAATCCCATTTGTAATGAGATATTGAATTCCAGAGACAAATTCAGCGTCTTCGATTAACCCATCTGCCCACCACCCAGCATTATTTTTTACCCAATCTGGAATTTTTATTTCAGTATTTGAGATGAATGGATTTAGTGCATGTGTTCCAATAATTTCAATTACAGAATCGCCATTAAAAAATGGAATCATTAAAGTTCTAGAGTTTGAATCAGATTCAACGTAATCAGTTTCAAACCCATCTACTAAAACGAAAAACATATCATCAGTTAATTCAAATTTTGCATCCAAAAGATCTCTAGGAATCGTAATTTCCATAGTTCCATCGTCTTGAGTAGTCATAGT